>JBKJRK010000482.1:0-5717 GCA_046593135.1 Tepidisphaeraceae bacterium
TCATGAAGAGGGGATCGCCCCGTGGGCGACGTGGGACGTTGACCGTTTCACGCAGACCTGAAGACCCGACGTCACCCGTCCTCGGGTCGCATCCTCATCCGTGGGCGTTTAGAATGGCCGGCGATGAAACCGAAGACGCTGATTCTCCGAACCGCCGGCACCAACTGTGATGTCGAAACCGTTTACGCGTTCGAGCTGGCCGGGGCGGAAACGGAGCGGGTCCATATCAATCGGATTCTCCAAAATCCTTCGCTAATCGATAGTTATCAACTCCTGGCGCTCCCCGGCGGCTTCAGCTACGGGGACGACATCGCGGCGGGGAAGATTCTTGCCAACCAGATCGTCAACCACCTCGGCGATACCCTCCAACGGTTCGTGGCGGCGGGCAAGCCGGTGATCGGGATTTGCAACGGATTCCAAGTGCTGGTCAAAACAAATCTTCTGCCCGGCCCACTCGCCGGGCGGGCGGGGCAGACCAGCACCTTGGCGCACAACGATTCCGGCCGATTCACAGATCGATGGGTCAACCTCGCGCCACGCCATAGCAAATGCGTGTGGACGGAGGGACTTTCCGACACCCTGCAACTGCCGATCGCTCATGGCGAAGGGAAGTTCATCCCGGCCGACGAAGGCGTGCGTAAAGCCTTGTGGGCTAATGAACAAGTCGCATTGACCTATACCCGGGCGGACGGATCGCCGGCGGACGAATCATTTCCGGACAATCCCAACGGCAGCATTGATGACATCGCCGGCGTGTGCGATCCGACGGGGCTGGTCTTCGGCCTGATGCCGCATCCCGAGCGGTACGTCGACGCCCTTCAGCACCCCGCGTGGACGAGCCAACGGTCGCTGCCTCCTGAAGGAAGCGGCTTGCAGATATTCAGAAATGCAGTGAGGCATGCGTCAAGTTGTGTCGGTGCGGGCGTTTAGAAATTTTACCTCGGGCGTAGCGTTCGATCGCCGGTTGCGGTTTCGCAGACCGATAAGGCGCAGGTCGGTCTGCGAAACCGCAAGCGGCCGGTCGAGCCGGCTCACGCGCGGCGGCTTAATCGCGGCACTGCTGCGATGCACTTGCCCGAAAAAGCCTTGCCTACCTTGACCTTGCCAGTCGTACCGGACTCACCTGCCGGCACCTTCCAAAAACCTCACCCAGATTGCCCCTTCCGCATAATCGGTCGCGCCGCGTAGATTTCCCAGCGTCATCTGATACTGTCATCAGGTGTTGCGGCCCGGCGTGTGTCCGGGTCGCTTGCGAGGGAACATGCGTCACGACCGTCGAGACGGCTGACCATTCATCGGGATCCTTCGCAACGGGCCACGTACCGCGTAAGGCCCGGGGCAATGGCTGCCCACCCGCGTTGGCTTTGAGCCGCGCGTTGTCATTTTGTTTTCCTTGAAGGAGGAAATCATGTTGCGGAAATTGTTCTGGGCTCCTGTCGCGGCTGCCGCGCTTCTGATCCCCGCCGCTTCGGTCAGCGCCGAAGACTTTCCGGGTCTGGACCAGGGAACCTGGGAACTGACGCTCTCGGGCTCAGGTGCCAGCAACCAGGATGTGAACGCCGGCAACGCCGCGTTGCAAGGCAGCATCGGCTACTACCTTCTCGACCAGCTCGAGATCCAAGGTCGTCAGACCGTGAGCTACAACGACAGCGACACCGGCGGCACGAACGTGACCGCGTCGTCCGCGGTAGCTTTGGACTACCACTTCGACCTCGACCGGTTCCAGCCGTTTATCGGCGTCGGCGTCGGGTATGCCTATGGGAAGGATGCCAACGACACCGGGTTCGCCGGTCCCGAGGCGGGCCTCAAGTACTTCGTGAAGAACGACGTATTCCTTTACGGGCTGGTCCAGTACCAGTTCTTCTTCGATAGCGCCGACGAAGCCGACAACAACTTCGACGACGGCTCGTTCCTGTACGGCGTCGGTATCGGCTTTACGTTCTAAAACGGGCAGACCCTGTTCGGGTAACCCAAACGCGCAGGGCGGCCGGTCAAACGGCCGCCCTTTTTCATTGGCGATCGACCGGCCCGTCGGCGGCGAGCATCTCGGCGACCGCGTGGCCGTCCGGGCGAGCGGCGCGGGCGTCGTACCAGCGCGTCAACCCGTACAGGCTCATCGCGATCAACACCAGCATGCCGGCCAGCGATAGCGTGCGGAGCAGGTTCTCCTTGCCGAACACCGTGTACGCGGCGACATAAATCAGGACGAACCCGAAGACGAGTTTGAGCAATTCCTTCGGCATACTGGTCGCAACCAACGCTCCGAAAAAACTGCCGGCGAGCACCCCGAGCGCCATCCACCCGGCGACACGGAGGTCTACGTGGCCGTTGCGGTAGTACTGGATGACCGCGGGCAGCGTGACCGGCGGGATCATGACGGCCAGGCTCGTGCCGTGGGCTTCCTGCTGGGTCATGGCGAAGGCGAGGACCATGACCGGGATCATGATGCTTCCGCCGCCCAGGCCCATCACGCCGCTGAACACGCCAACGAGGACGCCGAAGAGGATTAGCACAAGGGGGTTGGCAGCCATCGGTTAAGACTCCTTCGAGGTGAGATGCCGCGCCTGCCGCGGCGGCGGTGTTTCTTTCGATGCGAACGCTTTGGCGCGCAGGGCGCGGCGCTCGGGTTCGGGCACGAAATCACGCAGAAAAGCCGGGCAATCGACGCGCCCGCCGCGCTGGTAGTCGCGCCACATCGCGGCGGCGACGGTTTGCGCGTCGCGTCCGGCGTCGCCAGTTAGATGGCGGAAGACAAACGCCGCCAGTTCCTGCAACGCGATGCCGTGCGACTTGCCGAGCCGCTCGGCGAGCAACTCCGTCAGCCGCATGAACGCTTCGAACGGCGACCCGTCGGCCCAGATCAGGGGCGTGGTTTCGACAAAGTTGCCGCTGTTGGCGACGAGGTCCCAGCACCGGCTGAACCGCCGCATGCGCTGCATCGCGGCAAAATCGATGTGGCGCGTCTGCAACACTTCGTACGGGGGGTGCGGGCTGTAGGTCATGCCCCATTCGACGTCGTGGCGCACGATCGGCGTGCCGCGGAGGCGCTTGAGAATGCCGACCTGGATCTCCTGCGGGCCGAGTGCAACGAGCCGGTCAAACCCCGCGGCAAAACTGGCAACGTCTTCGCCGGGTAACCCGACGATGAGGTCCGCGTGAACGTGGACGCCGGTTTCGTCTCGAAGAAATCGAAGGTTCTCCGCCAGCTTTGCATTGTCCTGCCGCCGGCTGATGCGTTTGGACACGTCGTCGTTGAACGTCTGGACGCCGACCTCGAACTGCAACGCGCCCGGCGGGAATTGTGCGATCGACTCACGCAACGCTTCGGGCAGCCGGTCGGGGATCATCTCGAAATGGAGAAACAGACCCGGCACGTATCGTTCGAGGAAGAACGCGAGGATGGACCGGCCGATGTTGAGGTTCAGGTTGAACGTGCGGTCGACGAACTTGAACTGCCGGACGCCGCGGTCGAGGAGCGTGCCCATGTGGGCGAGGAACGGATCGAGCGGCACGTTTCGCACGGGCACGTCGAGCGACGACAGGCAGAACTCGCACTTGAACGGACACCCGCGCGAGGCTTCGACGTAAATGACGCGGTGTGCGACGTCGTTGTCGTCGTAAAGGTCGTACGGCAAGGCCAGCTCGGGGAATTCCGGCAGGTCCGCCGGGAAGACCTTGTTGAGCGGTCTTCGCCCGGCCAATAGTTTTTCGCACAGCTCGGCGAAGGCGAGATCCGCTTCGCCCGTAACCACAAAATCGGCGAGTCCGACGATCTCCTGCCGATCAGTTTCGTGACTTACTTCCGGCCCGCCGAGAACGACGAGGACGTCCGGGCGAAGACGTTTCAGGTCGGCGACGAGTTGGAGGGATTGCGTCGTGTTCCAGATGTACACCCCGACGCCGACGATCCTCGGCTCCTCGGCGAGAATGTTCTCCAGAATGTCGAGCGGCCGCTGGTTGATGTCGAACTCAAGGATTCTCGCCCGCGCGCGAAGGGGCCCAAGGTTGGCCATGAGGTACCGCAGGCCGAACGAGGCGTGGGCGTACTTGGCGTTCAAAGTGGTCAGGACGATCTCGGGCACGCCGAGAGTTTAGCCGCTTGACCCGCTTGGTTCGATGTTACAATAAAGCGAGGAGTTGCCATGACACGAATTTCAACCCGAGTCGGGCCGGCGGACGACGGCCGGACAATGAGTCTAGAGGAGTTTGATCTTGCCGAAGGGCAGGAAGGGTATCTCTACGAACTAAGCCGTGGAGTCATCACCGTGACCGACGTTCCAGATCTTGAACACCAAGCGCAGCTCGAAGCAGCTTTCGAGCAATTGTTCGGTTATCGCGTCGCACACCGGACCCTGGTTTATAGGCTTGTTGAAGGCAGTAGCGCCAAGATTTTATTGGCGGATCTTCAATCCGAACGCCACCCCGACATTGTGCTCTACAAGTCCCGACCATTGGACCGTGAGAACGTGTGGGCGAACTGGATTCCGGATTTGGTAGTCGAGGTTGTCTCGCCGAGTTCGCGTCGGCGGGACTACGAACAGAAGCCGGAAGAGTATTTGAATTTCGGCGTCGGCGAATATTGGATCATTGATTACGAAAATCGCGAAATGCTAGTCAACCGTCGTTCGGGCGGGCGATGGGTGCAGCACCTCGTGAAAGAAAAAGAAGCGTACGAACCAAAGCTGCTGCCCGGTTTGCGTTTCGAGCTTGCACCGGTCTTCGCCGCGGCGGACGAGACGCGCCGGTAATTATTCCCGCACGCATGCCGCTTCGGCGCGGAAAAACTTTCGCGACAGGTCCATCGCGTGGGCCACCATCGCGCCCCAGACCATCATCAGGCAAAGCATCAGCAGCATCAGCAGGCCGCGCATGGCGACGGCGACGTGGGGGCGGTAGGCGATGTAGTTCCAACTGAAATGCACCACCAGCGCGACGGTGAGGCAAAGCACCGGCAACGCGACCTTGCGCGGGTCGTTCGGCTCGGGCGGGCGGAGCGTCAGGCCGACGGCGAAGCCGAGCAGGCCGCCCATGAGGGAATGCGCGAACAGCCGGACGACTTCGGCGCCGAGGGCGAGGGCGTTTTTGTCGGGAGTCAGGCTCAGGTACATCAGCGATTCCTCGATCGCCATGCCGAGGCCCCCGAGCGTTCCGTAGACGAGGCCGTCGAGGGCGTTATTGAAATGGCGGGGAAAGACGCGGGCGATCAGCACGACCACGAGCAACTTCGCCGTCTCTTCAACGAGCGAGACGATCGCCGCCTTGGCGGCGAACTGTTCGCGCGCGAGGTGAAGCCGGCCGAAGATGGCGTCCTCGACGCATCCGGCCGTCCACATCAGTCCGACGCCGAGGGCGACGGCGACGAGCAGCATGTACCAGGGTTCTTTTTCGTAGAGATCGTAGCGACGAACGAGCAGCACCATGAGTGCCGCGCAAACGAAGAGCGTGACGTAAACAACCATGCCTTCCCCGCCGGCGCCGACTGGCGGTCAGCCCGGTACCCGAACATACCATAAGAACCGACGGCAGTGCGGCGCGGGGCCGTGCCCGATGACAGGCAGCGCGTGTTATCGGACGGCGTGTTAATTGATGACGACGTCCGGACCGTGGCGCGGGCGTCTCGCCTGCGTTTTTGGTCTGCAAGAAAAGACGCGGGCGACACGCCCGCGTCACGAACGGGCCGTTATTTCGATGGCCTGCTCACGCCGCGGCGGTCGTGC
>JBKJRK010000296.1:0-5813 GCA_046593135.1 Tepidisphaeraceae bacterium
GCCCCCTCTCCCCCGTATGCGGGGGAGAGGGATGGGGTGAGGGGTCGAACGTGAAGTTGGCGCCGTTGGCGGATTCGCCCCTCACCCCGACCCTCTCCCCTGTGTACAGGGGAGAGGGAGGGAATGCCGGCCCCAAGATGACACACGTATTCGCGCCCCCGAAACCCAAAGAGGTGTTCAGCGTCGCACGGATGCGGGCGGTTTTCGCCTCACCTGTGGATAGGTTGAGGCCCGCGAACTCGACGTCTTCGTTTTTCACGTTTGCGCAAGGGGGGACGACCTGCTCGTTGATCGCCATCGCCGACAGGATCAATTCCACCGCCCCGGCCCCGCCGAGCGTGTGGCCGAGGTGGCTCTTGAACGCCACCACGGGAACGCGGGGCAACTGCTCGCCGAACACGCGAGACATCGCGGCAAACTCGGCGGCGTCGTTGTCGGGGGTGCCGGTCGCGTGGGCGGCGACGAGGTCGATGTCTTGAGGCGTCAGTGCGGCGGCGCGTAGCGCGTCGGCCATCGCACGGGCGGCACCGTCGCCTTGCGGGTGCGGTTGGGTCAGGTGGTGGGCGTCGGCCGATTCACCGAAGCCAAGGATCGTGGCGAGGGGCGTGTTGCTGCCCCGGGCGCGGGCGGTGCTTGCGCGCTCGAGCACAAGCACGGCGTAGCCTTCGGCGAGCTTCATTCCCTGGCGGCCGCGGGTGAAGGGACGCAACGGGCCTTCGGAGACAAGCCGAAGGCTGTTGAATCCGCCGTAAACGTACTCGCTGATCGGGTCGTACCCGCCGGCCAGGACGAGATCGAACTGGCCGCTCTGTAACAGCGTGACGGCCAGGGCGACGCTACCGAGGCTCGACGAGCATGCCGAGCAGGTTGTGGCGGCCAGGCCTTCAATGCCGAGTTCGCGGGAGCTGGACCGGAGCGTGTTGGACGCGAGGAAGTGTCGCAAGCGCTCGAACTCGTTCGTCCGAAGGAATTCGCCGCCGGCGCGCATGCCGTGCAGCGTCGTGCCGATCATCAGGCCGCAGCGCTCCGGCGGGTAAGGCAGTTGCCCGCCCGCGATGCCGGCGTCGGCAAGGGCGTCGTGCAGCGCGCGGCGCAGGTACCGCACCTCGCGCGGCATGCCGGGTTCGGGTTCGCCCGGTAGTTCCGGCGCCTGACCCCCGTCGCGCCCGGCGGCGAGAGGTTGCTCCATCGCCGTCAGCGGGCCGACGCCGCATTGCCCCCGCAGCACCGCGGCCCACGTCTCGTGGCGCGTAAGCCCCAGCGGCGTCACCATGCCTGCGCCGGTGATGAGGATGGAAGAGTTGTTAGAACTCAAGAAGAAACCCTGTCCCGATCTGTTCCCTCTCCCTCGGGGAGAGGGTTAGGGTGAGGGGGTTCGGTCGTAGGGCCGCGCCCCTGCGATTCGATGCCGCCCTCACCCCAACCCTCTCCCCGAGGGAGAGGGAGGAATTCCGATGATCTCTTGCCCGCACCACGCTGGCTGGAGCACCAGCCACTGATCGCCGAACGCCGCAATGTATTTGCCGATCACACCGCCCAGTTGTTCCATGGCGCGGTCGACGCCGGCGGGATCACTTTCGTTCACTCGTATTGCCGGCTCGACGCACAGGCGGATCTTCCCGCCGGGCGTGCGGACGGAGAAGACCGGCACGATCGGCGCGCCGGTCGCCAGCGAGAGTTTCACCGGGCCAGTCGGCAGTAGCATGTCGGCGCCGAGCACGGGGACGCGATGTCCTTTTTGCCCCGGCATGACGCGGTCGCCTTGCAGGACGACGACTTCGTCATTCAGCAGCGCGTCGCGGAGGCGCATCCAAATGGTCCACCCGTCGTCGACCGGCGCTTCGATGACGCCGAGCTTGGCCCGCAGGGCGGACCGCATGCGTTCGAATCGGCCGAACACGTCGCGGCGGAACACGACGTGGATCTTTGCGTCTTGCCGCCGCAACGCGGCCATGCCCACCTCGAACGAGCCCATGTGAGCCGTCACAACAATCACGCCCCGTTTCGCCGCGCGGGCGGCGGCGTAATGGGGATGGCCGTCGATCTGCTCGATCTGGCCGGCGAGTTCAGTGGCACTCGGCCGCATGCTGCGGCCGATGTCGTGGCAGAAGAGGATAAAGTTCTCGACGACGCGCCGGGCGAACGCCGTTCGTTCGCCAGCGGTCGAGGCAGGCCCGAGGATTTGCCGGGCATTCGCGTGCGTGCCGTCGCGCATCAAGCATGAGCAGCGCAGCGCCAGCCGGGCGACCGGCTTGCGGATCAGACGAAGCACGCCGGGCGCGTGTTCGGCGGCCCAGAACAATGCCGCCAGCGGACGGCCGGCCGACTCCGAAACAGGCGCGGCATCATGGTCCGCATGCGCCGAGGGCGCCGGTGACACGACGGCGGGGACGTGCGGCTGAAATGCTTTGGTTGCGACGGCTTTCACAGTGGAATTGTTCCCGGGCACATCGTGGCGAAGACGTCTCGCCCTCGTCTTCCTGGAAAACCGCGGGCGGGGCGCTCATGCCGCCAGAAGCTCAACCCGCGCCTTATTTGGCGTCCAATGGGCGGGAAACGGCGGTGTCGGCAGGAACCGTCAGTTCCAGATCGGCCGGCCGGATGTTGCTGTCAAGCCGGAACTTGCTGAACGCGACATGCGTGCGGTCCCCGTCGGCGTCAATCATCTCAAGCTCCAATATATGAGCCGCTTCGATATCGAGCAATACGTTCACCCTGTCGACGTGTTCCTGCAGCGTTTTGTCGATTGGCGTGAGCTTGAGCAGCAGTGTCTTACGGTCCTTCGGCGGGTTGAACGACTCGCCCCCAGACCGCTCCATCACGAAATGCTCTCGGAGCGTCGCCAGTCGCGGCAATGGCGAAGTAGCCAGGTCGCCCAGCCGCTGGTCGATCGTGTAGATCTCCTGCAGCTTCTGGGTCGGGTAATAGATACGGATCTCTCGCCCGTCGCTGTACAGGACGGTAGGCTCCGGCTCGCGCGTGTCCCATCGGATGATCGGGCCGGCGACGCGCACGCTTCCCACGGAAACGAGCGGCTTCTTCAATAGCGCCGTGAACTTCTCCTGACGAAACTCGGCGGTGAAGTCCTTGATCTTGGCCGCACGGGCGTCGACGGCTCCGAGTTCGGCCGTCAGGGCGACGTCTTCGGGTGGGGCGGCCTTCTCTTCGGCTCCGTCAGCGAGGCCGGCCGTCAGCAACAGGAGGCAAAGGGTTCGGAACATCATGGCCAACTCGCGATAATAGTTTTGGCGGGTCAAGCGAAGCTGAGCGTGATGGAGCCCCGAGCGACGACGGTCTCGCCGACGCGGGCGACGACGTCGAATTGCCGCAGGCCGCCCATCGTGCGCGTCAGCCGCGATTGGAGGTGAATCGCGACCGGCGGGGGGACGGGGTGTTCGAAGCGAACGTCAACGTGGGCCAGCCGGCCCTGCCCGTTCGTTACGCCCGCGGCCAAGCCGGAGACCTGCGCCAAGGCTTCGGTGATCAGCACGCCGGGCACGAGAGGGTGGCCGGGAAAATGCCCGGCGAAGAACGGCTCTGCGCCTGTGAGCTTCCAGACCGCCTCGGCGGATTCGCCGTCTTTCACTTGCGTGACGCTGGAGACGAACCGAAACGCCTCGCCGTGCGGCAGGCGGGCGAGGTAGTCGGGGGCGACACTTGAACTGCCCGAAGCGGCCGGCGCGGGTTGCGATGCGCCGGCGCGGTGTTTTTCGATGTAGGCGACCAGCGTGCCGACGTTGGCGAAGACTTCCCGGCCGATCGCTTCGCTGGGGACGCGCAGGCCGAACTCTTTTTCGACGGAACTGAGCAAAAGCAGGATGTCGAGCGAATCGATGTCGGCGTCGCCGCCGAAGAACGGCATGGCCGCCGTCACCGGCACGTCCGCGCCGAGCTTGAGATCCCGGCGGATGATCGTTTCGATGCGCCGTAGCGTGTCGGCGAAAGAGTCGGTGGAATCGGGGGCAGAAGGCATGTTTCCCAGCGGTTTCCGGACAACGCGAAATCCGCCCGTCCTCCGCGGCGGCGGGGCCATTATTAGCGCGGCGACCCCGAAGGCAAGACAACCGGTGACGGTAAACGTCTGTGACAAAAAACAAAGCCGGCGTTCCGAGTGCTCGGGACGCCGGCTCGAATGCCGTTGCGGGTCGCTTGTGGTCTCGTGCCGTTTCACCCTCGAGCGTTTAGCAAAAAACTAAACACGGAGCACACGGAGTACACGAAGCAAACGGATTTTGAATGGCGTTTCTCCGTGTTCTCCGTGTTCTCCGTGTTAAACGTCGCTTTAAACGTGAGCCGGCTTACGGCTGGCGATCTGGTCGTAGATCCACTTGTAGGTCTTCTCCAGCCCGTCGCGAAGCCTCGTGTCGGGCTCCCAATTGAAGACCTGCTTGATCAATGTGTTGTCGCTGTTGCGGCCGTTCACGCCCTTTGGGGCGTCGAGGTTGTAGTTGCGCTTCAGCTTGATGCCGCCGATCGACTCGGCGATGTCGACGAGCTGGTTGATCGTGACGCCTTCGGCCGAGCCGAGGTTGATCGGGTCGAAGAAGGTGTCGGAGTCGGTGATCATGTAGATGCCCTTGAGGCAATCGTTGATGTACATGAACGACCGGGTCTGCTTGCCGTCGCCCCAGATTTCGATCTCGTGCTTGCCGCTCATCTTCGCCTCGATCACCTTCCGGCAGATCGCGGCGGGGGCCTTCTCGCGGCCGCCCTCGTAGGTGCCGAAGGGGCCGTAAACGTTATGGAAGCGGGCGACGCGGGTCGGCACCTTCCAGTCTTCACGGAAGTGGCGGCACATCCGCTCGCTGAACAGCTTCTCCCAGCCGTAGCCGTCTTCCGGCAAGGCGGGGTACGCATCGGCTTCCTTGAGCATCACGTCGACGCTCTTGTCCTTCTGCTTGTCGCCGTTGTAGACGCAGGCCGACGAGGCGTAGAAGAACCGCTTCACGCCGCCCTTCTCGCGGGCGGCTTGGAGCAGGTGCGTGTTGATCAGCACGCTGATCATGCACAGGCCCTTGTTGTTCTCGATGAAGCCCATCCCGCCCATGTTGCAGGCGAGATTGATGACGACGTCCATGTCCTTGACGGCCTTGCGGCAGTGTTCAAGCAGGTTGAGGTCGGCGACGACGTTCTCGACGCCGGGATGAACCTGGTACCAATCGTCCTGCGGCTTGACGTCCACGCAGCGGATCCTGGTGTGACCCTTCTTCAACAGGTCGGCGACAAGATGCCCGCCGATGAACCCACCACCGCCGCAAACAACAACTGAATCACCCTTGCCCATCATGAGGCTTCTCCGGAAAACATGGTTTCGTTCGTAATGCTATCTACTACGTCGGAAACGCAGACAGGCTGCGTTAGGCGTGACGTCCGCCGATTATGAAATATGGGTCTCGCCAGTCAAGTCCGGATTCTATGTCGCCTCGCTCGATCGAGCGTCTCATAACGCGATCTCATAACTGATCGCGTTCGCGGTTCGGGTCGTAAACGTCTGTAGTAAAGCATCTTAGAGATCAATCGAGCATTCACAGAGGTCGCTGTTCGCATCCCAATTGCTTGAGCAGTTTACAGACAAATCGGGTTCGTTCTGCGCCGGTGCTCGCGCGCCGCACGTTCCCGCCCGTGCAAGCACGTGCGGCGTTACGCGATATCGCCCGCTAGTCGCAGCCGCACTACCTCGAATGCCCCCGGTGCTTACCACCATCAACCTCAACTGGGTTCGTTCGCGCTATACAACGCGCACGTAGCGCGTCGTGCCATCCCCGACCCGTCCCGCATCTACCGCGCCGTAGGTTCACTTGACGGCGTAACTC
>JBKJRK010000342.1:0-3273 GCA_046593135.1 Tepidisphaeraceae bacterium
CCAACTCTTTTTATTTCCACATTGGTTGGAACGCTGGTCGCGTGCACGGCGGGCTTGCCAGGGCGCATTCTTTTGATGCACCGGCAATGGCTGGGCGAAGCACTTATTGCAAAGAACGACGCGGCGGCGGCCCGCTAATAAGCTTGAGGGTTCAATACGCGATGAGCTTCCGCAGCAGCCGCTCGTCGGCCGATAAACCGGCCAGGGCCGATGCGATCCTCGCGCCCGCGCCGTCGCCGCCGTAGACGTTTTGCCCGCGGAATCGAATCGGCCAGCCTTCGCGCCAGACGGCTTTCAGCGCGTCGCAGATTCGTCTGCCGTTGAGCGGCACGTTCACGGCGTTCCCACTCCGCTCGCGACCCGCTTGCCGCCGGCCGATGTCGACGACCGGCGTGCCGAAGCTGGCGGCCTCAATGATGCCGCTGGAACTGTTGCCGACCAGCACCGCCGCGTCGCGCATCAGGCCGAGGAACAACGGGCGGGGAATGTCCCGGCGCACCGTTACGCGACGATCGCCGCTCACGGCATCCCAGCACTTCGCAATACCGCGCCCGCCCGGGTCGTTATTCGGGTGAACGATGACGACATGCTCGAACCCCACAGCCAAAACCGACTGCAAAACCAGTTCGGCGGCCCGGCGTTCGGCATCTTCGTCCGTTGTTGAAGGGTGAAGCACGAGCAACCCGAACCGCCGGGTCGTGATCCCTCGAAATACGCGCGCAACCTCGCGCCATGACGAGGCCGCTCTGCGAATGCCGTCCACGCCGGGCGAACCGACCCGCCGGACGCGCCAGCGGTCTTCCCCGAGCCGGCGGACCCGGTCGGCACTCTCGACGGTGGCTGGGAAATGAACGTGGGCGAGCTTGGTGGTCGCGTGGCGGAGCGAGTCGTCGACCTGGCCGAGCGCACGGTCTCCGCCGTGAACGTGTGCGACGGCGCGGCCGGATATGTGCCCCGCAGCCGCCGCGGCAAACGTTTCCACGCGGTCGCCGACGACAAGGACGACGTCCGTATCGAGCCGGTCGAATTCGCCGGCCATCCGGGCCATCGCCCCGCCCGTGCTCCGCGCGCTCGCCGCCGGTGACGCGGCGCGCGGCCATCGCACCGTCGCGTCAATCGCCCATCCCTCGGCACGAATCGCTTCGATGCTTTTTCCGTGTGCGCGGTCGAGATGCATCCCGGTGACGAGTATCTGCAACTGGAGTTTTCGGTGTCGGGCAATCGCGTGAAGAGTCGTACGCATCAACCCGAACTCGGCGCGCGTTCCGGTGACAAAGCAGATCCGTCGGCGCGGGATGGGCATCGATCGTGTCCTGCTCGCGGGCGTCCCTACGCCGCGTCGGTCGTCAACATGTCCGGCTGGAGCAATACCCCCGCGTTCAGCGGGCGCAACACGCGGCGACCGATCGCCTGTGCGATCATCGCCGCCGGCATGCCGGTGCCGGGACGCTGAACCGTCAGATCGTCCTCGCGCAGAATCGTGCCGGGCGGGAGGTCACGCCGGACGACAAGGCTCTGCCGGCTCACATTGCGCACGTCTTGCTCGATCTCCAACACGCTCTTGCCCGGCTTGCCGCGCATCTCGTCGGCCTTGCGGATGTTTTTGACGTACCGCTCGAACTGCTGCGGGTCGGCGCTGGCGGAGTGGTCCGGACCCTTGGCCGAGCGGTCGTAGGTCACGTGTTTTTCAACAATCCGCGCCCCGGCAGAGACCGCGAAGGCGCCGGCCATCGGGTCGGTGGTGTGATCGGAATAGCCGACCGGCACGTCGAATTGTGCAGCGAGTTCGCCGATCCAGCACAGGTTCGCCTGCTCGGTCGGCGTCGGGTACGCACTGACGCAGTGCAGCAGCGCGAACTCGGCGCGCCACTCCCGGAGCCAGAGTACCGAAGTCTCGACTTCCTGCATCGTCGCGGCCCCCGTCGACAGGAGCATCGGCCGGCCGTACGCGGCGATGCGCGTCAGCAGCGGACGGTTGACCAGATCCGGTGAGGCAACCTTTACCGCCGGAAGGCGCAACCCGGCTACGGTATCCATGTCCGGTGGCGAGAACGGCGTCGCGAGCGGCATGATCTTGAGTTCCCGAACACGCTGCACGACCTTCCGCACGTCGTCGATCGGCAACTCGTACCGCCGGAGCATTGCCGCCGGCGTTTCGCCGCCGCCGGCATGTTTCTGGTAGTCGGCAAGCGTGCTGCTCGCGTGCATGAGCATGCTCGCGCGGAACAACTGGAGCTTAACCGCATCCGCGCCGCAGTTGGCGGCGATGCGAACAAGCTCGATCGCTTTCTGCACGGAACCGTCGTGATTCACGCCGATCTCCGCGATGATAAACGTCGGCCCTACGGGCCCGATCACCCGTCCGTCGATTTTGAGTGCTTTCATGACGCCTGCCTCATGGAAAACGCCTGCTCGTCCGGGCGTCCGTCGCCGCGCTCACTGTCGCGCAAGACGGCTTCTGCCCAGTACAGGTCGCGCTGTTCGTCAATCTCCACTGTTTCCCCGGATTCAGTCCGTATGCCCCGCCGATCGACCCCGAAAAACGCGTGCGGGTCGCCCGGGTTTTCCCGCCCGCGCAGCATCGACGCCCGCGACACCGCCACCGCCGCACCGTCGTGTAGAACGACGCTCGGAAGGTCCTGACGCCGGTGGATGCTGCCCGGCTGCAGCGCGGCGACGCGGTCGCCCTCTTCCAGACGCGACATCCACGCCGGGTGCCATTTGCCGACCGGGCAGAACGTGCGCACCGAATCGCATCCCGTCTCCGCGAGCGTGCGGAGTGCCCTGTCGATCACCCCCCCGCCGCGCACGGCCACGTTGCCGTACATCACGACCAGCGCGTCGGCGCGAAACACCGACGCTTTTTCAACCGTGTCCATCGCGTGCAGCATCGCATCCTGCACCGAAGCGTCGGCGGTCGCCAGCGGTGCCGGGCGTTTAACAGTTTCAAAGAAGTTAACCTCGGCCAGTCGCCGGATTTCGGGCGAGTCGGTCGACACGACCACGCGCGTGAGGAGCTTCGACTCGCGCGCGTGGCCGAACGTGTACTCGATGACCGGCCGGCCCAGCAGCGGCAACAAGTGCTTGTTCTTCAAGCCCGCACTTCCGGCACGGGCGAGGATGACGCCAAGGACGTTCATATACGGCTCCGAATCAAAGAAGGCTGAAGTCTGAAGGCTGAAGGATGAATCCGATTCACAGATCGTCTAGCCTTCCAACTTTCACTTTTCATCCTTCATACTTCATACTTCAGCCCTACTTCTACGGCCTGTT
>JBKJRK010000455.1:0-4791 GCA_046593135.1 Tepidisphaeraceae bacterium
TCGAAAGACCACGATCATGCAGAACAACGCGGCCGATCGCATTCTCGACCAATGGGCCGGCGAGCCTGTTCTGATGGACGTGGGCGCGTCCGGTGGGGCGCCGGAGATGTGGCTGCCGCTCGCCAAGCGGTCCTGGTATATCGCTTTCGACCCCGACAAGCGTGAAATGTCCCACGCCGCCGGGGAAGGCCCGTTCAAGAAGCAGACCGTCGTCAACGAAGCCATCACGCCCGATGCCGGGTCGAACGAAGTTCGTTTTTTCCTGACACGCTCGCCGTTCTGTTCCAGCACGCTCCATCCCGACAACGCGCTGGTCGCCAACTTTTTCGGCGCCGAGCGTTTCGAGGTGCTCAGTGAAACCACCGCCCGCGCCGCCACGCTCAACGACGTGCTCGGCCGGCTCGGCCTCACCCGTCTCGATTGGCTCAAGCTCGATACCCAGGGCACCGACCGCCGTATTTACGACAGCTTGTCCGAATCGATCCGCAAGACCATCCTCGCCGTAGACCTCGAGCCCGGCCTCCGCGGCGCGTACGTCGGCGAAGACTTGTTCGGCGACGTACACGCCGCGTTGAAGCGCGACGGGTTTTGGTTGTCGCACATGCAAACGAAAGGCTTCGTGCGGATGCGTCAGGGAACGCTCGACGACTTGCATCACAAGCACGTCGACATCGATCGCGCCGTCATCGAGCGGTCGGTTCGCCGCACGCCGGGCTGGACCGAGCTGCGCTACCTGCGTTCGATCGAATCGCTCCAAGCCGCCGGCGGAGAGAAGCGGGACTTTGCGCTGCTGTGGGTCATCGCCACGATCGACACCCAGCACGGCTTCGCGCTCGACCTCGCCGATCATTGGGAGAAGCAATTCGGCGCCGACGAGACGTCGCGCGCGATGCGGGATGAATCGGTTGCGCGGATCCGTGCCGCATACGCCCGTGCCCAGCAGGCGTCCGCGCGGGGCCTCCGCAAGCGGCTGAAATCCGTCGTCCGCCGGTTCATTCCCAAGGGAATCGCCGCGACTCGTTCGCCATCCTCGCCCCGTCCCGCGACAAGCGGCGGCGGGGGCGTGGTTTGAGCAGGTGTTAAGGACTGCGGTCCGAACCGCTGGCCGGATCCCAACATCCCATAATGATCTCAACGTGTTTTGAATCAAACCAAGACCCGTCGTTGGCGATGCCCTCGATGAATCGTAAGTCTCTCTTACATCAACAACTTTAGAACAATTTTGTATCGCCGACCCGGTCCGCGCCCTCTTTACAGCCGGGTTAACGGAGCGAAAACGTGCGGCGGCGAGGAAAATGCGATTCACCCGGTGTTGGTCTACCTGTATACTTCGCGGACTCGCCCTTGTGTTGGGTCGTATGAATGATTCGGGTTCGGCCGAATTGTTTGAATCGGCGGCGACCTGTCGCCGGGATTTGGCGTTTCATCCGGTCCGGCCCTTGAACCCACTGCCGCCGGATGCCGATGATTTTCTCGTCGGCCCCAAGGTATTCGTGTGACTCAGCCAGCCGTAGTGACAGCCTCAGCGCCCAAACGTCGGTGGCGATTTCCCGTTGTGGAACTCACCGCGCTCGCCGTCATTGCGCTGCTGCTGATCGCCTGCGTCGCCAAAGGCCGGGGATTCAAGACCTGGCTGGTGAAGGTGATTTACCCCGCCTACAAAGCCCGTCCGATGGTCGTGGCGACGCGGCCGGCGGATTTTGAAAGCAACGTCCCGCTCGAAGGGTTTGTGGCCGTTGACGTCGAGTTGCCGAATGACGGGCGAACGATCGACGCCAAAACGTTGCCGCCGCAGCGCGCCGACACCGTGCGCCTCGTTCGCACCAGCGACCGCAAACCGGTCACCGCCCACGTCAACACGAGCGGCGGCGGCGACGCCATCGTTCTGATGCCGGTCGAACCGCTCGAACCCAACACGCAGTACAGCTTCGAGCTGACGCCCGGCGTGACAGATACCAGCGGCGCGCCGTTCAAGTACTTCTCCGCACGCTTCACCACCGTCGCGGCGACCAAGCCGGAGAGTTTTCCCGCCGCGTTCGAGAAAGTCGCGCTCCCCGTTGCCGACGGCGACTACTACACCTGCGTCGTCATTGGCCCGGATCATCGCCTTTACGTCAGTGCGATCGACGGCCGCATCCTGCGATTCGACATCAATCCCGCCGACGGCACGCTGTCGTCGCCGAAGACTTTTCAGACGGTCATCTCAAACAACAGCGGGCCGCGCCTCGTTATAGGCTTCTGCTTTGACCCCGCGTCCACGCCGGAAAATCCGGTCCTCTGGGTCAGCCACGGCCAACTCTCGCGCGAGCGGTCTGACGACTGGTCGGGCAAGATCAGTCAGCTTCGCGGCCCGGAATTGAGCGAGTACCGCGACGTCGTCATCAACCTTCCGCGCGGCGTGAAGGACCACATGAACAACCAGCCGGCCTTCGGGCCGGACGGCGCCCTGTACATTTGCCAGGCGAGCAACACCGCCATGGGCGCCCCCGACCACAAATGGGGCTGGCGGCCGGAACGGCTTTTGAGCGCGGCGGTGCTGCGGCTCGACGTGTCGAAACTCGGCACGAGCCCGATCGACGCCAAGACCGAAGAAGGCGGCGCGTATAACCCGTACGCACCGGACGCCCCGCTCACGATTTACGCCACCGGCATCCGCAACGGCTACGACCTCCTGTTCCACACCAACGGCAAGTTCTACGCGCCGATCAACGGCTCGGCGCTCGGCGGCAACACGCCCGCTTCCACCGACAAGCGCGGCGAAAACGCACGCCGTCTGGACGGTAAACCGTACGCCGGCCCGGCGGCCCCCGCGCTCATGAACGTCCAGGAGACCGAGGACGACACGATGCTCGTCGTCGAGCGGGGCGCGTACTACGGCCACCCGAATCCGCTCCGCAGTGAGTTCGTGCTCAACGGCGGAAATCCTACCGCCGACAGCGACCCCAACGAGATCGCCGCCTATCCCGCCGGCACGAAGCCCGATCCCAACTTCCGCCACGGCGCGTTCAGCTTCGGCAAGAGTTTGTCGCCCGACGGCGTCATCGAATACCGCGCCCCCGGCCCTCTGGCCGGCCGAATCCTCGTCACCCGCTATTCCGGCGGCGACGACATCATCGTCCTCACACCCGACCCACGCACCGGCGCCATCACCGAATCTTTCACCGGCATCGACGGGCTGACCGGATTTTCCGACCCGCTTGACCTCACCGAAGACCCTAAAACCGGCAACCTCTACGTCGCCGAGTTCGGCTCCAAACGTCTCACACTCGTCCGCCCGATCAGGGACGGCACATCGCATCGTGTCTTCCGCCTCCCCGCGCCCAAGACGTCTCAAGCCCCGGTCAATTAATTCTGCTCCAAGAATTAGGCAAGTTCACCGCCGCCGTAGTAATACGGATCGGGATGAATCCTCCGCGAGTTCAGGGCCGCTGAAGCGGCCTTGCCGGCTGGAAAATCGAGACACGATGCGCACGGATTAATCCTGATCCGTATAAGAGTAGCCCGCCGTGGTCAGCCCCGCCGGTCGGCCGCTTGCGGTCTCGCAGACCGCCGCGCGCTCTTCGGTCTGCGAAACCGCAGGCGGCGATCGAGGCCCGTTACGCCCGTCCGTCATTCACCCTTGTATCCACGCCGGGTTCTGTCCCCACGCGCCGGCGTGAACGAAATCAATCAAGAGCTTGCGCGGGCTGGGCGCGAGCTCTTTTTTACGCAGGTCGTCCGGAAGAGACTGCGGATCGCCGAGATACCCGAGCGCGATTGCCGCGACCGGTTCGGCCGTCGGGGGTACACCGTAGGTTTCGCGCACTTTTTCGATGCTGAAACCCCCCATCTGGTGAACGTACAGCCCGAGGGACGCCGCTTCCATGGTCAGGTACGCCGAGGCGGCGCCTACGTCGTGGAAGGCGTGGCGGTTGGGCTTGCCGTTGTGCGCGAAAGCGTGCGTCGCGACGGAGACCATCAGCACGGGGGCGGATTTCGCCCATTTTTGGTTGCCTTCGACGAGGCATGCGAGCATCCGTTCGTACTCGGCCGGGTCGTCCTTCGTCGCGACGAGGTAACTCCACGGCTGCTCGTTGAAACAGGACGGTGACCACCGGGCGGCTTCGAGCACGCGGCGCAGCGTCTCGGGCTCGACGCGCCGGTCCGAAAACGCGCGCGGACTCCACCGCCGGCGGAGCAGCTCGTGAATCGGCTTGGCTACGTCGTTCAAAGGGCGCATCGTTGATCTCCAATAGCGGGTGCGGTCGGTTGAATTCTTGAAGCATCGTACCCGAAGTGTCACCGCTGGAAATCAGTTGCTTGCCGCCGTCGAAAACGAACGGCGGATGTTGCGTGAGGCGGCAAGGACGTGTGCACCTTTCCAGTAATCATGAAATAGATCGTGACGTCGCGGCGCTTTTTATTGGCCGCGTCCTGTGCGGCTGCAACGTCCGGTAACCACGATGTTGCCGACTCGGCAGGTCGAATTATGCGGGAAGTGAAGCGAATGCGTTTCGGCGCGTGAGGTGAACAAGTGGTGGATAACTTTTCGTTCGCCGCGGCTGGTGTGTCGGACCGATGAATCGCGTGCAATGAGCAATGGTTTAGAGGGACGAGCGACCGCGGGGCAGCCCGCGCGTCCGAAAATGCGGGGGGCTTCGCGGCCACGGATTCAAGTGTCTCGTGTGGCGTGCGCCGAAGGCGTGCGCCTCGCGGCGGCCGTGGGCGACCCGTGCGCCCGGACTTTGGCGCGGATCAACGAGGCGAGCACGCGTCTTCACGCCGCCGGCCGGCGGTCGCAAGACCGATCCC
>JBKJRK010000048.1:0-4764 GCA_046593135.1 Tepidisphaeraceae bacterium
GGCACCGGCCGGTATGTCATCGAAACGCATTACGCCGGCCTTTCCGAAATAGAGCGCACGTTGCATGCGATCGGAGCGAACGTGCGCGAGCTGGGCCGAACCGATGCGACGCCGGCCTTCCAGATCAGTCGCATCGCGCCGGAGCGTTCGGATCAGTTCGTCTGTCATGTTCTGATTGAAGAGCTAACGCAGGCGTGGCGCGGGACGCTGGACTGGTAGCCTTGGTCATGAGGACGTTGCTCGCCCTAATGATTTTCAGGTCCGGGGCCATACGCATCGGGTGATGTTTGCGGCGGTGGCAACATCGGCGGCTCGTCGCGCCGCCAAGGAAGCCGCCGGACGATTTGCCGAATGCTTACGCGTGTTCTGTCGTCCGTTCCGCTTGGAGTCGGGCCGATCGCGCGGCGCTGATAATACCGCACGGCGCGTTTCCCGACGGATTCGACTTCGAGCCAGTTCCAAGCCGCGCCGATGCCGGCGCCGACAAGCGGGATGGTCTTGCTCACCACGGCGTTTCGCGTCACCCGGATGAACAGGAATTTCGCCGCGAAACGCGCGGAGTCCTTGACCAGGTTTTCCGTGAGGTATTTCTGGAGCAGGGTGCGCGTGATGCGCTGTCCCGCGCGCAGGCCGATCTGCCGCAGCGCCTGGCTCACCGCGCCGGGGAACACGATCGCCAGGACGTCGGCCTGGAACGTTTTGTCGTCCACCATCGAGCCCGGGTCCATTACCGCCGCGATGGTGCCGGCCATCTGGCCCTCGATGCGCAGCATCGCCGCGATGTCGGCCACCGCCGCGGGGACCATCGTCAGCGGGTTGGCCGCCGCCCCGGTTGTTCCGCCGGCGGCCAGGCCCCAGCGCTTCGCCGAAGCGATCACGCGGCGCGCCAACTGCTCCGGCGTCGAGCCCGGGTTCTGTGCCCGCAACTCGTTCGCCGCGTCGTGACACAGCGCGCGGTCGGGTACCACCCAACTCAATAGATCGTTAAACATGGTCATCGTCGTCATGGGTTGCTTCGTCCTATGCGTCAATCGTAGCGACGACTCGTGCTTTTCTCAGAATGCACGACGGGGATTTCTGTTTCGACCTCGGGGCGCATACGGGCGAAATCGGGTCGGTCCTGATACAATCCTTTCCTATGAAACTTGTTCTTTCCGCCACCCTTGCACTCTTGATGTTCGGGCCGACGGCATCGCCGCTTTTGGCCGAAGACAAACTCCCTTTCACCCGACAGCAGGACGTTATTTACGGCCGGCTTCCTGGCGTGGCGCTCACGATGGACGTCTTCACGCCGAATGCGAACGCGGAGACCAAGGCACATGGCCGGGCGGTAATCTGGGTGATCAGTGGCGGGTGGGCTTCGGCGCATGAGTCGCTCGACAACAAGTTTTTCAACACCTCCTTTGTCGAGGGATTTATCAGCCCGTTGGCGAATCGCGGATACACTGTTTTCGCGGTCGTTCACGGCAGCCAGCCCAAGTACACCATCACCGAAATCATTCCACAGATTAACCGGGCGGTGCGTTTTATCCGGTTTCATGCAAAGGACTACGGTGTCGACCCCGCTCACTTCGGCATCGTCGGCGCCTCGGCCGGCGGGCACCTGTCGCTGATGCAGGGCATTAGCCCCGAAGCGCCGAACGACAAGTCTCCCGACCCCGTCGACCGCGTCAGCAGCCGGGTGCAGGCGGTCGCCGCGTTCGTACCGCCGACGGATTTCCTGAATTTCGGCGGACCGGGCGTAAGCGGGCTCGGCAAGGGCCCGCTCGGCTGGCTCAAAGCGCCGTTCGATTTTCACGAAGTCAAGATGGTGCCGACGTCGCTGGGTGCGGGCAAAAATCAGCCCGTGTACGAGCGCATCACCGACGAGAAAAAGTTGGAAGAAATCGGCAAGCAGATTTCGCCGATTTATCACGTCGATTCAGGCGACGCCGCGATTCTCGTTCTCGCCGGCGAGCTCGACCCACTCGTGCCGCTGCAGCAGATGCAGTCGCTCAAGGCGAAGCTCGACGAGGCCAAGGTGCCGAATGATTTGATCGTCCGCCCCAAGGCCGGCCACGCGTGGCCCGAAATGGTCCAGGAAATTCAAAAGGCGGCGGACTGGTACGACAAGTATCTGCTCGTTTCCGCCGCCCCCGCGGCAGACGATTCGGCGAAGCCGAAATAGAGGACTTCAGCTGGGTCCTACTTCCCGCAACATTTCTTGAGTTTCTTCCCGCTGCCGCAGGGGCAGGGGTCGTTCCGGCCGACTTTGGCGCGTTCATTTCGGAACGGCTTGCGAACTTGAGCCGGCCGTTCCGCAACGGCGGCGGCGGAGCGGTCGGGGCGGGTCGGGGTGAGCGGGGCGGCGTGGAGCGTTGACGGGCCGAGCGAGCCGACCGGCTGCATCAGGTGGTCGACGTTGCTCATTCCCACGCTCCACCGCGAGCGACTCTCGTCAATCCGCTTTTGCCATTCGGGGCCTTCGGGCAAATCGATCCCCGTCATCGTTGACAATGTCAGCAGGCTCTCGTCGAGGTGCGTCGTCATCCGGTCGTACGCGACGTCGCGCGCCAAGGCGCGAAGGGTGTCGAGCGTCGGCGCGTCGGTAGGGCATAAATCAACCAGCGATCCGGCGATCGCCGCGACAATGGCGAGGTCGGTCTCGACGGGCAAGAGCTTCGTCAAGGCCGCCTGAGATTCCGGGCGCTTGATCCGTCCCAGGATTTCCGTGGCCGATATCCGAAACCCTTCCCCGTCCTTGGCGAAGCGGTCGGTAATGGCGTTGATGACGTTGTCGTCGCCGATCCGGACCAGCGCGTCGGCCGCCACCTCCCACAGAAAGTCGGAGTCGTCGACGTTGAGCTTGTCGAGCAATAAACCGACCCCGTTCGTAAGACGCATTTCGCCGGCGAGATCAACGACGAACAGCTCATGCCACGCCTTTACGGCCGGATCAGACAGGTCGGCAAGAACGCGCGGGGCGAACAGTGCGTCGTGCCGTGAGACGGCTTCCATCAGCCGGTCGGCCTGGAGTTCTTCGGCTTCGGTGATATCGCGTTCGCCGAGGGCCACGGCGAATTCCGTCATTCTGTCCCACAGCGGTTCGGGCGGCTCGTTGGCGAGGTCGATTCGGGCCTGGAAGTGGTCGCGCAACGCCTGCGAAACCGCGGGGTTCGCCTGGATCAATTCCCAGTGTTCCTGGAGGAGCGAGAAGTCGAGCCGTTCGAGCGTCCGGCGGAGCGAGTCTTGGGACGCCGGGTCGGCTTTGGGCAATTCGTCCAGTAGCCGGCGGAACGACGCCTCGGTCTGCGGCACAAACCCGAGCCGGTCGATGTACGCCCCGACCTCATCCGGCGGCGCCTTGTCCGCCGCCGCCCAGAAGTCTTCCGCCGTCGCCGGGCTCGGGTCGTGTGCGGATACGAGATACCGACGGGCGTGGCTTCGTACCTCGGGGTCTTCGTGACTGAGAAACGGGATGATCTGACCGGCTGTCAACATCGTTGCGGGCTCCATGAACAAAGGCCCCAGAGTGTAACCCGTCGCCCGCCGGGTGGCACGCGCGGCAGCATCTTCCGGCGTTATGTCTCAGGGGGAACGCATGTGATCCGTGACACGGTGGGCCAGATGCGAATCGCCCTGCGTTACGTCTAGTTCTGGGGGTTGAAGGGCGGTACCTAGCCAAGCGATTGCTTCCATGTCATGTTCATTCAAGGGCGCCGGCGTGAGCGTCCGATAACTATGAACAGATGATCCAACGCCTGCTCCACGCGCTCGTCCAGTCGAAGAACGAGGCGGCCGACGCCGTCCTGGTGGAAGCGCTGGGCTTGGGAAACGAAAGCGAGCAGCAAGTGGTGCTGAATGCGCTACTTGAGCGGCGTGGGGTGCGCGGGCTGTCGGGAGTCATTGGCCTTTACGGCCGGTTGCCCGAGCCGCTGCAATTGCAGGTGCTGGCGAACGTCAAGCAGTTTCATCACGCCCTGCGGGAATGCGGGCGAAGCGACGACGCCGCCCTCCGCATTGCGGCCATGAAGCTCGTCGCCCTTGGGCGGCAGGGGAAACTCGCGTACGTCCTGTCGGAGAATCTGCACGAACGGGACGAAGGGCTGTCGAAGACGGCTGTCGAAGGAATGGTGGCGCTCGCGCGGTGGGTGTCGACGGAAACGCGGAAGCTCCAGAGTGGCCAGTGGCCAGTGGTCGGTGGCCAGGAAGAGCAAGCCGAACCGGCCACTGACCCCTGGCCACCGGACACTTTGTATCCGGAACTTCTCGCCCAACGTCCGGAGATTGAAACCGCGGTCGCGCGGGCGATGGACGTGCACCGCGGGCGGCACGGACAAGACCTGTTGCGGGCGGCGATGCTGCTATGCGACTGGCCCGGGAGCCGGACACTGGCCATCCTCCACACCGCCAAGCACGGCGGGCAGTCGCCGATGGTCCGCAAGCTCCAGCAGCCGCCGGCGAGCGAGCACGTCGATGCCTTTCTACTAGGCGCCAGCCACGGGCAACTGCGAAGCCATTTCGGCGTCGCGTTCTCTCATATCGACGAAGCACCTGTGCTCGACGCACTGCTCCGCAAGACGTACTGGCTGAAAGACCATCAACTGCAGCTCTGCATTCACCAGGTTAGCCGCGGCGTGTGGTGCGGAGACGCGGAGCTGCGGCACGACATCGATCGCAGGACGCCGGGCAACGCGGCGCTGATCGGGGAATGGGTCGCCCATTCCGGCCTGCACGACGTCGTGCAGGACGAGCGGCTCGACCGTCTTCGCCAACATGCGAAAG
>JBKJRK010000556.1:0-8525 GCA_046593135.1 Tepidisphaeraceae bacterium
CCGCTGGGTGAAAAACGAAAACGTCCCCGCGCTCTACGAAGAGCTGAAAGCCCTCGGCCTGAGCGAAGGCGGCGCGGGAACCATCGTCGACGTCACAAGCTGCCCCGGCACCGACACCTGCAAGCTCGGCATCGCCAGCTCGCGCGGCCTCGCCGGCGAGTTGCGCCACCGCATGGCGGAGAAGAACGCTACCCTCGACGCCGCCGTCCGCGGCCTGCGGATCAAGGTGTCCGGCTGCTTCAAGTCCTGCGGCCAGCATCACGTCGCCGACATCGGCTTTTACGGCAACAGCCGAAACATCGGCGGCTACACCGTGCCCCATTTCCAGGTCGTCCTCGGCGGCCAGTGGACGCAAAACGCCGGGTCCTACGGGCTGGCCATCGGCTCGATCCCGTCCAAGGCCATCCCCACCGTCGTCAACCGTCTGACGGACCGTTACGTGGGAGAACGCCAAGGCGGCGAAACGTTCCAGAAATTCTGTAGCCGGGTTGGTAAGAAGGAACTTAAGACGATGCTGGACGACCTGACGAAGGTCCCGGCTCACGACGTCGACCCTTCATTCTACAGCGACTGGGGCGACCCGCGCCAATACACCATCGGCGACCTCGGCGTCGGAGAATGCGCGGGCGAGATCGTCTCGCTCGCCGAGTTCGGCTTCACCGAAGCCGAGAGCATGGCGTTCGAGTCGCAGCTCCTGCTCGACGACGGGAAATATCAGCAAGCCGACGAGCTCGCCTACAAGGCAATGCTCAAGGCCGCCTGGACGCTTGTGCAGCTGCAGTGGCAGGACGTGCCCACCGACCCGGACCTCGTCGTCAACGAATTCCGCACGCGCTTCGTCGACACGAAGATATTCTGGGACACGTACCACCATGGCCAGTTCGCCAACTACCTGTTTACGCGTCACGAAGGCGTCGACACCCGGTACAACGTCGACACCGCCAAGAAGACCGTCGAAGAAGTCAACCTCTTCATCGACGCCTCTCATAAGGCTCACGCCAAGTGGCGGCAGACGATGAACATCCTGGCCCCCGGCGTGCCCGTCCTGCCGAAGATCGGCGAAGCCGCTATCGCGACGACGGCGTAGCGTGACGAATGATTGGATTTTCTCCCTCTCCCTCCGGGAGAGGGCTGGGGTGAGGGCGGCTGCTGTGGCAGGTAACGCGCCTTCAATCCAACGCCCCCTAACCCTTTCCCGGAGGGAGAGGGAAAAGGACTCGAGCAAGATCAACGAATATGGAATCTCACAAACTCTCCATCAAACTCTTCGCCGACAACGACGCCGACCTCAAGCACGACGTGTTTGTCCCGGTTTTTCAGGGTTGGATTCGTGACCAGTTGCTGGCCGAGCACCTGCTGATCGACGTGGCCGATTACGCCCACGTCCCGACCGGCCCGGGCACGGTCCTGGTCGCCCACGAAGCCAACATTCACTTTGACTACGGCGACGGCCACTCCGGCGTGCTGTACGTCCGCAAGCAACCGGTCACCGACACGGCATCTTTCCGCGAGCGGCTCGCCCCGATTTTCCGTGCGGCGCTGCAATGTGCCGAGCGGTTGGAAAATGAGCCGACGCTCGGCGGGATTACCTTCTCAACGAACGAAATCATATTCCGCATCAATGACCGCCTCCTCGCCCCGAGCAACGCCGCGACGTTTGCCGACGTGAAGGCCGACCTCCAGGCGTTTGCAGACGAGCTGATTCCGGGCGGCGTGACGCTCGAGTACCGGCCGGACGAGTTGCGCCTGTTTGAGGTGCGGATCAAGTCCAGCTCGAACGCTTCCGTCAGCGACCTTCTGGCCCGCCTGGAGCCGGCGACAGCGCCCGCTCGATAAGTCGGCGGGCTTCGTCGGAAAAATTAATCCCCAGCGCCGCGCGCTGCCCGAGCGGCGACATTTTGCGCCACGTGCGCTGGACGATGCCGACGACTTTATCTTCGTCGTGTCGCGCCGCGAATTCGGTGAAGCCCCGTTCCAGAAACGCCAGGCACGCCGCGTCTTCCAGCGTCTGCGTCTCCGGGTCAGTCTTTAACGCCTCTTTTCGCACAAGTGCCTGCACACGGGCGACGAGCGCGTCGTCGTACCCGACGTCGTGCAGAATTTTTCCCGCCTCTTCGGCATGAAACCGCCCCGCCGCCGTCCGCCACTGGTGGTAGCCGACGCGGGTCATGGGATATTGATCCCGTGGGAACTCCCACCGCCGGAGGTGTTGGCAGCGCACGGCCAGCCGGAGGGCTTCCGAAGCGTCTGGCGCGAGGCGGCCGAGCCACGCCGTCATGCGTTTCGCATAGCCGAGGGTTGCGGGTTCTTCGGCCCCGCCGCCAATGTCATCGTGCGCCAGGTCTTGCCGGTTGGCGTCGTCGAACCGTTGAATCGCGGCGGAAAATCGTTCTGTGGGGGTCATCGTTGGGTCGCGTGGTTGGTATCGTTGCGTCCAATCCTACACGTCGGCCCGCCGATCCGTATAATGCCCGTTTTACGATCCGCTGTTGGAAGGAGTCTGTGCGTGGCCAAACGATCGCCATTGGCTGAAAAACTGGACGAAGTTCGCGACCGCATCGCCGCTGCCGCCGTCAAGGCGAAGCGCGAACCGGGCGAGGTCACGCTGGTGGCCGTCACGAAATCGGCTGCCCCGGAGCAAATTCGGGAAATCCTGTCGCTCGGCATCCCCGACCTCGGCGAGAGCCGGGTGCAGGTGCTGACGCAGCGGGCTGGACAGCTCGATGAATTCCTCAAACGCCGGCAGGTTCACGGCGAAGGGGCCGTCGTGATGCCGGAGAAGATCCGCTGGCACATGATCGGCCACCTCCAGCGCAACAAGGTGAAGCCGGCGCTGCCGTTTGTGCACATGCTCCACACGATCGACAGCCTGCGGCTCGCCGAAGACCTCGACATCCAGCTCGCCAAGCTGGGCCGGCGGCTCCCGGTGATGCTCCAGCTCAACGCCAGCGAGGAGCCGCAAAAGCACGGCGTCGCCGTCGGGGCGGCGGTTCACCTCGCGGAGCAGATCGACTCGATGCCCAACCTCCAACTCGTCGGATTGATGACCATGGCCCCCCACGACGACGACGAAAAGAAAATCCGCGTCGCCTTTGGCCGCACGCGCGAGGTGTTTGAAGAAATGAAATGGCACAAGATCGGCGGCGCTAACCTCAAACACCTCAGCATGGGCATGAGCAACGACTTCGAGCACGCCATCGCCGAAGGCTCGACGATGGTCCGCATCGGCACCACCCTCTTCGGCGGAAAGGTCGAAGACCACGAGGACGCGGCGGATTGACACACGCGGGCGTTTACCTGCCTCAAACCGTGAGGTGATCCGATGAGCATGATTTGCGACGTCTACGCCGTTTCCTCGGAGCAAGCCGCGCGGCTTGCCGCCGATCCTACTAAAGGTGTCGAGGCGCTGACCGGAGGCGACGCCTCGGCCAGCGCACCCCTGGAAAAGTCTTGGCACGGCCTGCATTTTTTGTTGACCGGTTCGGGGGAGCTCGGCAAGCCGCCGCTCAATTTTCTTCTGGACGGCGGCCGTCCTGTCGGCGACGACCTGGGCTACGGCCCAGCGAGACTACTCAACACCGCCGAGACAAGGACCATTCACGCGGCGTTATCCGAGATTTCCGAGGAAAAGCTTTGGGAACGGTATGACGCTGCGACGATGAACGAGCAGAGCATCTACCCCACCATCTGGGACGAACCGGAAAAAGAACTCCGGGAAGAGTATCTCACGTACTTCCGTGAGTTGAAACGACTGGTCGGGACGGCTAGTGACGGCGGTATGAGCCTCGTCATCGTGCTCGGGTAATCTCGACCTGTGTGTGCGACGCGATGTTCGACAACGTCTTCAACTTCTTCCGCTACACGCTGGCGCTGATCGCGACGATCTATGCGACGATTATCACGCTTCAGTCCCTGTGGAGTTGGTACGTCTGGCTTGCCGGCAGCGACAGGTACGTCAGCCTGCTGCGACGCTACCTGGTGGTTCACGGCCTGCGGCTGCGCTTCACGGCGTTCTGGGGAGACGTGATCGTGAGCATCCTCCTGTGCGTCGTCTTTCTGCTGACCTGGCGACTGCACGGGCTGATCCGCGTGGGGGCGCTCTAAACCGATCATGTCCGCCAACCCCGCCAATCCCGGTGAGATGAAGATGCTGCCGCCCGGCACATCCGGTACGTCCGCGACAGCCCCCGCCGACGTTACGCTCGCCGCAACGCCGGCGCGGCAGATGTCGGAGATGCCGCGGGAAGAGCTCGACCATCTCGCCGAGGAATTCGGCATCGACCCGACGCGCTACCCGCTGCGTCAAGACCTCGTCGCCGCCATCCATGACCGGCGGCAGATGATCGCCGCGATGGACCGCGAGGCGATGCTCGACGTCATCCGCTGGGGCCGCCGGCCTATCACGGCGACCGCCGGCCGGGAGCACATCGCCCAGGAAATCGTCCGCATCACGTCCATGCGGTTCGCCGGCCTGTCGCAGCGCGGGCTCGTCGTGCTCGCGCGGTTGCGCAGTATCGAGGCACGCGACGACGACCCGGTCCCCTTGCTCGTCAAACGACTGAAAAAGAAGGAAGGGATCTTCGCCCGGATCAACCGCAAACGCCGGGCGGTCCTCGGCGGCTTCGTCGCCAAGATCGTGGGCGAAGAAGGCCCGACCGACTACCAGTTCGTTCCCCCCTCCGGCACCGCCCCCGCGACGCCCGCCCCCGTCGCCCCGGCCGATTCCGCCGCCCGCGGGGCCAGCATCAAGCAGGACATTGAAGAATCCGGCCTGCTCGGCGGCATCACCAACCGCCTGAAGAAATCGGCCGACTCCTATGTCAACCAGAAGCTCGACGAGATCGAAGCCCGCATCGACCGCAAGCTCGACGAGATCGACCGCCGCCTCGCCGAATGGCGCGACCGCGAAATCGCCAACCGCATCCGCATCCTGAAGATTACCCTGTGGGCCAGCGTGATCGTCGCCGTGTGCTCGCTCATCTACACGTACATTGACGTGCACTTCATCAACCCGCCTGACACGGCGAACCCCAAGACGCAACAGACTTCAACCCGGTGACCAACCCGTGGCACGGCGTCAGCGTGTTGCTGAAGTGCGACGAACGCAGCCACCCAATGTTCAAAGACGAGACAAACCGTCCGACCTTGCATATAAATCCTCCCCGTGCCGCAGACCTCGCTCGAAGACGCACTCCGCGACCTCCCTCGCACCGGCACGCTCGTGAAAGACCGCGGGTATCGTCAGGTCTGGCGGTTTGAGCACAACTCCAAGGCGTACTTTCTCAAGTACTATCCCAAGGGCGGCCTGCGCGACCGCTGGCGGAGGTGGTTTCGGGGAAGCCCGGCGATGCGGGAGTTTTTACGGCTTCAATGGCTGCAAAAGGCCGACGTGGCGGCACCCCGCGCCGCGGCGGTGCTGATGGGGTTGCGGCTCCAAGGACGCGTCGGCGACGCGGTCATCCTTGGGGCGATCGAGCCGGCGGTGCAGCTCGACACTTACCTCAATGACCTTGCCCTCCGTGGCGAACCGGTGCCAAATCACCGCGACCTCGCGAAGCAGATTCGCACACTCGTCTTCAACCTCGGCAAAGCGAGGCTGGGCCACAATGACTTGCACCTCGGCAATTTTCTCCTGCAGGACGGCAAGGTATTCCTCCTCGACGCGTATGCCGTCCGGGCCGGCGGTTTGCGGACGAGCGACATCCTTCAACTCGCCCACAGCGTCGGACGATTTTCTACTCGCACGGATCTCATCCGCGGATGGAAATTGCTCACAGGGGGTGGTGGCGACGCAGGGGGGGCCAAGCCGCCGGCGCGAAACTGGGTCAGCGGCCGCCGGTTCCGCACGTTTGTTCAGAAAACGACGGGGCCGAACCGCTACTTCGGCCGACTGGACGACGGCAACGGGCACGGCACGACCTTCAAGCAAGCAAAGTACGCGCGGCGATGGTCGTCCGTCAGCCGGATGGAGTTTGACGACGTCAAGTGGCAAGCGGCGTGGGCTACTCTCAGGGGGCAAGTCGAATCCGACTCGCTCGAAGTCCTCAAGCGCACGCCCAGCGGAGACGTCTTGGCGGGCGAGATGCGGATCGGGGAAGATACGATTCCGGTCATTATTAAACACCCCCGCCGGAAGTACTGGTACCGCTGGATCAACGAGATCGGCCGGGGCTCGCGGGCCAGGCGGGCGTGGTTTACTTCGTGGGAAATGATTGCCCGCAACATTCCCGTCGCCTGGCCAATGCTGCTCATGGAAAAGCGGACGTTTGGATACGTGACGGACGCGATCATCGTGTTCGACCGCGTGCCGGGAAAGACGCTCTTTCACGCCGACCTTGACGCCATGGCGCCACAAGCGCGAGACACCATTTTCCGCCGATCCGGTCGGATTCTTCGCAAAATTGACGCCTCCGGCTTTGCGCACCTGGACGCGAAATCAACGAATTTCCTTGTGCTCGACGACCAAAAGCTCGGCCCCACGCCCGTACTGGTCGACATGGACGGCATTCGCCGGCGGAATGCCGTCGCGGCGGGGATCGAACGGCTGCTTCGTGCCATGCGCCGCCATCCGCAGTATACGCCGGCCGACTCGCTCGCTTTGTGTCAGGGCTACGCGCCGTTTTCTCCAATGCAGTTGGAAGAGCTCGGGTCAGAACCCAAGTCTTCGGAAGAAGCGGCCGAATGACGCCCATCGCCTTGCCATCCCCGCCCCGCCGGGTGCTGATCATCAAGCCGAGCGCGATCGGAGACGTCGTGCACGCGCTGCCGGTGCTGAATTTAATCCGCAAGACCTGGCCGAAAGCACACGTCGCGTGGCTCGTCACCCCCGCATGCGCCGGCTTGCTCGATGGTCATCCTCAGCTTGACGAGGTGATCCGTTTTGAGCGAAAAAAATTCGGCCGGGGCTGGCGCAGCCCGAAGGCGGCAATGGGGTTGTTCCGCTTCGCACGCGAGTTGCGTCGGCGGCAATTTGATCTCGTGATCGACCTTCAGGGCTTGTTCCGCAGCGGCTGGCTGTCGTGGCAAACGCGGTCGCCGGTGCGCGTGGGGTTTGCCAACGCGCGAGAACTCGCACCGCTGTTCTACACGCATCGCGTGCCGATCGAGACGGTCGAACAGCACGCGATCGACCGCTACCTCGCAGTCGCCGAGATGCTCGGCTGTGGGCGGGACCCGGTCGAGTTCCATTTCGCGACACGGGATGAAGACCGTGCCGCCGTGGCTGTGCTGTTGAAAGTGGATTCGCCCTACGCCGTGCTGCTTCCTGGAACCAACTGGGAAACCAAGCGCTGGCCTGTCGAGCATTTCGCGGGATTGGTGGCTCCCCTGCGCGAGCGGTACGGGTTGCGGACTGTCATCGGCGGCGCGCAGGATGACCGCACGCTCGCGGCGCAGATTCCCGGTGCGCTCGATTTAACCGGGGTGACGACGCTACCCCAGTTGGTCGCTCTGCTCGAACGCGCCACGGTCGTCATCGGCAACGACAGTGGCCCGATGCACATCGCCTCCGCCCTCGGCCGTCCGCTCGTCACGCTCTACGGGCCGACCAGTCCGATCCGCACGGGTCCGTACCGAAGGCTCGACACCGTCATCCGGCTCGACATCGCGTGCAGCCCGTGCTTTTCGCGGCACTGCTCGCACCAGAGTTGTTTGAAGTGGTTGGGCGTCGAGCCGGTCTTGTCGGAGATTTCGAATCAACTCAAGACGCGACATGCGTGAAATCGTGCCCGTAACAGAACTGATTCACACGCCGGGGCAGAGCGGAGCGCCGCCCCGGATCTTTTCTTATCGGAATGCAGAATCCGGGGCGGCGCTGCGCTCTGCCCCGGCGTGTCGGGAACGACCCTTCATTCACGATCGCAACTTTGCCCCCGTCTTGCGCGTGGTTGACAAGAAGACGCACCCGCGCTACGCTTTTGCCACTCACTTGCATTTAGAAAACGAGCCGCGATGGGCCTTCAAATCCACGACTTGACCAAACGCTACGTCGCCCCCGACGGCTCGGCCGTTCCGGTGATTGATGTGCCGCGGTTTGCTCTGGCCGGCGGCGAGCAGGTCGCCCTCGTCGGCGGCAGCGGGACCGGCAAGACTACTCTGCTCCACCTCATCGCCGGCATCCTCACGCCCGACGGCGGGCGGATCGTCTACAGCCGATTGGACGAGCAGCCGGCGCCGGCTGAGGGACAAGCAAGAGCCGAATCAACCATCGGGACAAATCCGCCACGCGAGGGGGTGCTCGATTACCGCAATGCCGACCCTGTCGCCGGCGGCACCGACATCGCCGCCTTAGGGGAATCCGCCCGCGACGTCTTTCGCGGGCGATATGTCGGTTACATCTTTCAGACGCACCACCTGCTGTCCGGCTTCACCGCCCTGGAAAATGTCCTGCTCGGCATGAGCTTCACCGGCAGGGCCAGCGACCCGCAGTGGGCCCGTCGCCTGCTGGCCGAGGTCGGGTTGTCAGATCGATTGAACTACAAGCCGGAAAAACTGTCCGTGGGCCAACAGCAGCGCGTGGCGGTTGC
>JBKJRK010000308.1:0-4122 GCA_046593135.1 Tepidisphaeraceae bacterium
AGACCGGGCATCCGGGGCGGCGCTTCGCTTTGCCCCGGCGTCGGGGCGACGAAACCGCTCGCGCGGGAAGCAAGTGGAATCCGTATAAGGCCCTTACCTTCAGCTTCCGCTTTTACACTCCCGCCGGCTCTTTTTCGCGTTGGCGGTCGCGTGAGTTCGCGTCTTGCAGGGTGGCGGCGGCGCCTGCGGGCGCGTCGGAAACGGGGGCGGGCGCGGCGAAGGGCACTTCGTCGCCTTCGGCGTACGCGTCGTACTCGTCTTCGACGCGTTCGGGGTGCGTCGGGGCAATCAGCACCAGCCCGAAAAACAAAACGCCCAGCACGAGGTTGGCGCCGAGGATGTAGAGCTTCCGCTGGTCGGAGGCGTCGAGCGTCATGGCGACGTCTTCGCCGGACGGCTCGACCGGAATGATCGCACTGTCGGCCTGCAGGCGCAATTTTTCCACTTCGCCGCTGAGCACCTGGATGCTCCGCGACAACGCGACGGCTTTTCGGTTTTCGATGTCGTAGGCTTCGGTGCGCTTGCTGACGCGGTCAAATTCTGCCGTCGCGGCGTTCAACGACTGGCGGTTGGCGAAGAACGCGGCGGCGGCGGTTTCGTCGGCTTCCATGGCCTTGTCGAGGTCACGCTGTCGCGCCGCCGTCATCGCCACGCGGACCTTCTGCTGCTCCTCGCTCAGCGACTTCCGCGCCGCCGACGCGATCTGCTTCTTCCGCGCGTCGGCCTTGGCGGTCGCGGCGGCAAGCTCGGCTTCGAGGTCCGTCATTTCCGCGTCGGCCTCGGCGGCGGCGGCATCGGCGGCGGCGGTGTACTGCTCGCGGGCCTTGTTCAGCTCCGCCTGCCGCTTTTCCAGTTTTTCGGCAAACGCCTTCTGCTCCGCCGGCAGGCTCCCCGCCGCCGGGGCCTGGGCGGCGAGCTCATTCAGCATCTCCGCCATTTGCCGGTCGTTGCGGGCGCGGTCTTTTTCCATCCGCGCGAGCATGTCGGTGATGAAGTCCTCCAGCTCTTTCACGTCCGGCGCGACCCCGTCGGCGGTGGTCAGAAGGTCCTGCCGCGACTCGATCTGCTGCTTCAGCCCCTTGACCTCTTTTTCAAGCGCGCGGGCGTCGTCCCGCAGGCTGCTGCCGACGGCCGTGTTGTACTGCCGCTCCTTGAGGGCGAGGTTTTCCTGAAGCGCCTGGTGGTCCGGGTCGTTGGCGAATGCCTGGCGGATGCGGGCTTCGTTTTTGTCGGCGAGCTTGCGCTTGAGCATCGTCAGGCGCTCCATGTCGGAACGCTGCTGCTGTGCGAGCTCGGCGCTGACGACTTTCAGCCGCGACTGCATCCGCGACGCCGCGTCGAGGTACGTGCCCAGTTCCGAATCGGGCGTCATCGCGCCGCGGGCAGTGGTGATGTCGTCTTCAAATTGCTTGAGGGCGGCGGCCAGGGCCTTGCGGGCTTCGTCGGACTGCGCGGTCCGTTTTTGTTTTCGGTCGGCAAGGCTTTCCGAGAGTGATTCGACCCGTCGTGTCATTTCCGCCACCTGCGCGTCGTCGTCGACATCCACCCGAGCAGCGGACGGGTCCGCGTCGGGATCGAACGGCACCAGCGACTCGGCCGCCCCCAGGTCGGCCGTCAACGTTTTCACGCGCTTGGACGCGTCGTCCCACACCGCCGAAAGGTCCCGCTCTTTCTTCTGCATCGCTTCGACGACCGCGCGTTTTTCCTCGACGGCGTTCTGGCCGCCGACGTCTTGCCGCGCCGCTTCGACCGCGGGCATGACGTCCTTCTTCAGTCGCTCGGTCTGAAGCCGCAACTCCTGCGTCTTGGCATCGAACTCACGGTTCGCCTGCCCGGCGACGTCGGTCAGGGGCTTGTTCTCCGCGTAAAGCGCGTCGAGCAGGGCCATGACGCGATTGCGGTCGGCTTCGCCTTCCGGGGCGCGGTGCTTGAGTTGAATAGTCGGTTTTTTCTCGACCAACTGAAGGCTGTCGCCGAGCTTGACGTACGCGACGACGGCGGCTTTTACTTCCTCGGGGGTGCCGGTTTCGGCCAGGAAGCCGGGGGTGGTGCCGCCGTACTTTTTCTCGAGAATCTCGCGCGCCGAGGTGCGGACCTCGGCCTTTTCAAGCTTGCGTCGCTGGTCGGCGAGAAAGGCTTGCCGCCGGGTTTCGGGGAGCGTGTCGAGCTTCTGGAACCGAAGCCACGCGGTGACCTGTGCGGTGTTGGGAAACAGCGCCGGCCACGCGTACCAAATTCCCCCGGACGCCGCCGCCATGCAGCAGAGCATCAGGACGAACAGGCCCCACTTGCCGATGCGAAACCGCTTCTTTTTCGGCACGGGCCGCGCGTCCGAGGATTCGGGGGGGTATGACGGCGGGCGAGGCTGCGGAGCGCGGGCGGGGCGAAATTGACGCGCCGCAGGCGTGGCCACCGACGCCGCCGCGGGGGCCGCAGCCCCGCGCGCAACCGGCGCTTCGGCCGGCGTGTCCGCCAGCGGATCAACGCCGTCGTCGTCGACGCTCGTCAGATCGAGCGGCTCTTCGTCCTCGTCGCCAAAGTCGTCGGACGACGCCGGGGTTGCCGGTAGTTGACTCTGCGTCCCGCCGAACGGAGGAATCGGTATGTCGCCAAGTGACCCGTGCGAAAACACGTCGGCTTGCCGGACCGGCGGCATCGCCAAGCCGTCGAAGGCCGTGGTCACCTGCCCCCGCGTCGCAGGGCCCGGACCCGCGAACGGCGGGATCTCGATTCGGTCGGACGGCGAGTTCTCAAAGTTCAAATCAAACGGGCTCGGCGCCGTCCGACTCGCGGACGCCGTTCGGTCCCGCATGCCCGACCGCGCCGGCGGCGGCGGCGCGGGACGCTTCGGCGGGCCCGAGTCCGCGGCGGGCGCCACGTCGGCCGCCGGCGTTCCGGGGGCGGTGGATTCGACAGTCGGTTCAGGCGCCTGCGTCGCGTCGTCGCCAAAATCGCCGCTCAGTTCCGGCAGCAACTCGGGATCATCCGGCTCGTCGTCCGCCGACTCGGCATACGCCTCGGCGTCGGAGCTCGGCTGCGACGCGCCCGGCGGAAACTCGACGCGCATTCCGGCGAACGGCCCATCCAAAGGCGGCAACTGAAGCGGCATACCGCCCATAAAGCTCGCGGTGTCGCGCTCCAAGCCATAGAACAGGTCGGAAGAATCCCCCGCCGCCTGCCCTTCGCGCACTTCTGAAATATCGCTCGCGGACGAGGAGGATGAAAGATCGACTGTCAGCGCCGGCTCGATATCTTCCTGCGACGGCGCCGACTCGGCCGACGGCTCGGCGGCGGCTTCGTCAAAAACGAGCGGGTCGGCCGGCTCGGCGTCCGGGGAGGTGTCGAGGAATTCGGGAACGAGGTCCACGCCGGCAAGGGGCATGGGCTTCGCGAGTTCCGGCGTCGGCACATTTTCGGCAACAGCGCCAGCCGGCAAATCGATTGTTTCTTCTACCAAGGGCCCGGAGGACACGTTGCCAGCCGCCGCAGCTTCGGTCTGTTCCGCCGGCGATTCTTCGGGCGCTTCTAGAGACCGCGCCGGCTGTGCGTCGAACGCTTCTTCAATCGGCTCCGGCGGCGCATCGGGGAGCGGCGCCGACGGCGCATCGAACGCTTCTTCGGCCGGGGCCGACTGCGCAGCGGGGGCTCCCGCCGGCGGTTTAAGACCGTCCGCCGCCTGCGTCGGCGCGGCCGGCTTCGGTTCGTCGGCGAATGATTCTGCTGACCCGGCGTCGGCTTCGGATGCGGCGACTTCCGGTTGTGCCGGAGGCGCCTTTCGCTTCGGGGCCGCGGGCTTGCGGCCACCTTTCGGCGCGGCTTTCCGACCCCCCCGCCGTTTCGGCGAAACCTCTTGCACGGTTTGTTCGACACCGCTTGTTTTTGAAACTGGCGCGTCCGGCGGGACGGTTTCGGCGGTGGCAGGCACTTCCGAGGCGGGGGGCACACCGGCAGCGGGCGGGGGAACGTCCTCAAAGATCAGGGCGTCGACGTCCGGTGCATCCGTATCGGCCCCGTCCGCAAAGGAAAGCTCAAGTTCTTTGTCCAACGCCGATACGGAACCCGGCGAGTCCGGGCCGCCCGCAGCCGGCGTTTCGACGAGCGGGCCCAAACCCGGCCCCTCGA
>JBKJRK010000314.1:0-2652 GCA_046593135.1 Tepidisphaeraceae bacterium
GGCTAACAGTTAAGTCCTTATCCCGCCCATTGCCTCAACAGGTGCCGCGTTGCTCAGCAGCCAGAACATCGAATTGGGCAATTGCCTAACTCGCGCGCACTCGACAAATGATTATGCGCGGTTTACGTTCTCGCACGCCTTTTGCATTGATGATTCCCATCGGGCGAGCAGTGGCGGATGCGCTCGATCCTTTTTCTTGACGTGCGGGTCGAAAGCGTAGATAATTTCTCTCCGCGCTTCCCGAACACCCGCAGGTTGTTCGCCGACTTTAATCTCAGGAGTTTGCTCATGTCGACCGTTCGCCAGGAGGCGATCCGTGCGATCGCTTGTGCCAAGCACAATCTCAACCGGGTTGACTTCAAGAAGACCCACGTCAAAGACTTGTACGGCGTCAACGTCTTTAACGAAGAAATCCAGCGCCAACGCCTGCCCAAGCCAGTCTTCAAGGCCCTGCAGAAGACGATCAAGCTCGGCGTGCCCCTCGACCCCAGCGCCGCCGACGCCATCGCCAGCGCGATGAAGGATTGGGCCTTGGAGAAGGGTGCGACCCATTTCACCCACCTGTTCCAGCCGATGACCGGCATCACCGCCGAGAAGCACGACAGCTTCATCGCCCCCAACGGCGACGGCGGAGCGATCGCCGAGTTCAGCGGCAAGGAGCTGATCAAGGGCGAACCCGACGCCAGCAGCTTCCCCTCCGGCGGTCTGCGTGCGACGTTCGAGGCCCGCGGCTACACCGCCTGGGACCCGACTTCGCCGGCCTACGTCATGGAAAATCCCAACGGCTCCACGCTGGTCGTCCCGACCGCGTTCCTGAGCTGGACGGGCGAAGCGCTGGACAAGAAAACCCCCCTGCTCCGGTCTATGGAAGCCTTGAGCACCCAGGCCCTCCGCATTCTCCGGCTGTTCGGCAACAAGGACGCGATCAAGGTCTTCACCACCGTCGGCGCCGAGCAGGAATACTTCCTGATCGACAAGAACTTCTACTACGCCCGCCCCGACCTCATCACCTGCGGCCGCACTCTCTTCGGCTCGCCGCCGCCCAAGGGCCAGGAACTGGAAGACCAGTATTTCGGCTCGATCCCCGAGCGCGTCCTCGCATGCATGGGTGAGTGCGAGGCGGAACTGTTCAAGCTCGGCGTCCCCGTCCGCACGCGACACAACGAGGTGGCCCCAAGCCAGTACGAGATCGCCCCGATCTTCGAAAACAGCAACCTCGCCACGGATCATCAGAACCTGATCATGGAAGTCCTCCGCAAGACCGCCGACTACTACGGCTTGGTCTGCCTGCTCCACGAGAAACCCTTCGCCGGCATTAACGGCTCGGGCAAGCACAACAACTGGTCGATGTCCACCGACACCGGCGAAAACCTCCTCAACCCCGGCGACGACCCCCACGAAAACGCGCAGTTCCTCGTCTACACCTCCGCCGTCATCCGCGCGGTCGCGAAGTACAGCGAAATCCTGCGGCTTTCGATCGCGTCGGCTCACAACGACCACCGCCTCGGCGCCAACGAAGCCCCCCCGGCAATCATTTCGATCTTCCTGGGTGAGCAACTCAACGACGTGTTCGAGCAGATCGAAAAAGGCGGCGCTAAAAGCAGCAAGCAAGGCGGGATGTTCGTGACCGGCGTCAGCGTGCTGCCGCCGCTTCCGAAGGAAGCCGGGGACCGCAACCGCACGTCGCCGTTCGCGTTTACCGGCAACAAGTTCGAGTTCCGCGCCGTCGGCTCTTCGGCCAACATCGCCGGGGCCAACACGGTGCTGAACACGATCGTCGCCGAGTCGCTCGACTTCATCGCCACCCAACTGGAAGGCGACGTCAAGCAAGGCAAGGACCTCAACAAGGCGATCGGCGAGCTGCTCCCCGGCATCATTAAGGAAAGCAAGAAGGTTATTTTCAACGGCAACGGCTACTCCGAAGAGTGGCACGCCGAGGCCGAAAAGCGCGGCTTGCCGAACCTGAAGCACACCGTCGAGGTCCTCCCCGTCATCACGCGCAAGGATAATGTCGAGCTGTTCACGAAGTACAAGGTGTACACCGACAAGGAGCTCACGAGCCGGTTCAACATTCTGTCCGAAGCGTACGTGAAGACGATCGACATTGAAGCCAAGACGGCCACATTGATCGCCAAGACACAGATCCTCCCCGCCGCCTTGAAATATCAGAAGGAAGTCGGCGAGAGCATCGCCGCCGCCAAGGCCGTCGGCGTCGGTGAAGCCGCCGGCCTCGACACGTTCAAGACGCTCGTCGCGAACATCGGCGAGTTGCAGAAGGGCATCGCCACCCTGGAGAAAGCCCAGGGCCACCACCACGACGGCGACGCGTACGTCCACGCCAAGCACATGCGCGAGCACGTGTTCCCCGCGCTCACCACGCTCCGCACCGCCGTCGACAAGCTCGAAACCATTGTCAGCGACGAGCTGTGGCCGCTGCCGACGTACCGGGAGATGCTGTTCATCAAGTAGCGCGTCGCCTACTCAAATTCGGATTCCAAAGCCCCGGTTGCCTGCAACCGGGGCTTTTTCACCGGAACTAGGCTCTGTCTGAAAACCGTGGAAATCCGTAAACTGTGGTGAAGACTTGGAGGTCGCCACCATGAAACGCCACGAGCTCACGGACGAGCAATGGGCGTTCGTCGAACCGCAGTT
>JBKJRK010000318.1:0-3249 GCA_046593135.1 Tepidisphaeraceae bacterium
CGGTGTTCTTTCAAACCGTTCCGATCATCGCCGTCGCGCCGCTGCTCATTCTGTGGTTTGAAGCCGGATTCCAGGCCGTCGCAATCTGCGCGTTCATCGTGTCGGTGTTCCCGGTCATTACCAACACGCTGACCGGCCTGCTGTCTACCGACCCGGCCCTGGTGGATTTGTTCCGCCTCTACGGATCCCGGCGACGCGACACGCTCTGGAAACTTCGCTTCCCCTCAGCGTTGCCCGGACTATTCAGCGGCCTCCGCGTGGCGGCGGGCCTGGCGGTGGTCGGGACGGTGGTGGCCGAACTGCTCGTCGGCGAAATCGGCGAACGCGCCGGGCTGGGCATCACCATCGCCGGCGGCGCCAAATTCGGCCGGACCGACCGCGTCTTCGCCGCCGTTCTGCTCACGTCGCTCCTCGGCCTGGCGCTCTCCGGCGCGGTGAACCTCGCCGGCCACCTGCTCTTGCGTCGCTGGCACGCTTCGGAGAAAGAGTGAGTGAGTTGAGGAGCTACAGAGGCACAGAGACACAGAGGCCACCCATTCTTCGGAAGCGTTCCTTCATTGAGAAGAAACCCATGAAACTCATTCGATCAAAAATCAGGGGTTGGCGCGTAGTACTGCGAACAACACCTCTGTGTCTCTGTGTCTCTGTGGCTCTTGCTTCTCTCCTTCTTTCAACCGGCTGCAAAGACGACACCGCCGGCAAGCAACCCACGGGCGCGCCACCCACCGAGCCCATCAAAGTTCGCCTCACGCTCGATTGGAAACCCGAGCCCGAGTTCGGCGGTTTCTACGCGGCGCAGCAGGCCGGCGTGTTTGAGAAAAATAAGCTCGACGTCGACATCAAGCCCGCCGGGCCCGGCGCGCCGACTTGGCAGCTCGTCGCCACAGGTCGGACGGACTTCGCCACGACGGCCGCCGACCAGGTGATCATCGCGCGGTCGCAGGGGGCCGACGTCGTCGCGCTGTTTGCCGTTTACCAGACCTGTCCGCAGGGCATCATGGCTCACCGGGCGCGCGGCTTTACGAAGCTCGAAGACGTGTTCTCCAATCCCGGCACCCTCGCGGCGGAAGACAATGCGTGGCTGCGATTCTGCCGGAATAAGTTTCAACCGATTCGAGTCACGCTGACCGGCTACGGCGGCGGCGTGGCCGCGTTCCTGGCGAAGCCGGATTACTCGCAGCAGTGCTTCATCTTCAGCGAGCCGATCGTCGCGCGTAAGCAGGATCGGAAGGCCGATCCTCAAACGTTTCTCGTCGCCGAATCGGGTTACAACCCCTACACGACCGTCGTAATCACCAGCGGCACGATGGTCCGGGACCACGCCGACCGCGTGCGAGCAATGATCGAGGCGTGTCGGGCCGGCTGGCGCATCTATCTCGATGACCCGGCAGCGACGAACAGGCTCATGTCGGGGCTGAACACCGACATGGATCTCGATACGTTTTCCCAAGGCGCCGCTGCGCAGAAATCGCTCATCGAAACCGCCGAAACCAAGGCCGCCGGCCTCGGTGTCATGAGCGATGAACGGTGGAATGCTCTCGGCCAGCAGCTCGTTGACCTTCAGATAATTAAGCACGCGCCGCCGGCGCGGCAGTGCTTCGTGAACGCCGAATCCCTTCGGTAATGGTCGATCGGGCCGCTGCAGAAACCCCCTATCTTGATTTGTTTCTGAATGTAAGCGACGCATCCTATTCATCGAGCGGCTCGACCCATTTTCGTGGTCGATTGCCGCAGGGCGGGTGACCGGCGCATCGGGCCCTTGCACGACGAAACGTCGACCGTATTTGTACGGGTCGGTAAATTCGTATCGCGCGACCGCCGGCGCGGAACGCAGCCAAATTGCGGAGCGAAGTTGTTCCAGCATACACAACGGCTGAGTCCACGATACGCGATCATTCCAACACCCCGGCTGTGGCTGGAGGCGTGGTTTCAAGGGACGCCGGCGCGTTCTCGCGGAGGCGCCGCAGGATGGCGGCGGTACGGGTGTAACACTCAACCGCCGCATCGACTTCGCCGATTTTCTTGAGACAGCGGCCAAGGTAGTTCAGCTTCGTAATCAGGGCGTAATGGTTCGATCCGAGCACCCGCTCCTCGATCGCCAACGCCCGCTCAAAATGCCGGCGGGCGGTCGTCAGCTCACCTTGCTCCTGGAGAAGCAACGCCAGGTGTGTGAGGTTACGGGCGACGTCGGGATGGTATGGGCCGAGCACCGATTCGGAGATGACGAGCGCCCGCTCGAATTCCGCTTTCGCGACGTCGGAACACCCCTGCAAACGCATTACGACGCCAAGATTGGTCGGGATGTTGGCGACGGCGGGATGGTTCGGCCCGTACGACGCCTCGGCGGTCGCCAAGGCGCGGGTGAAATGCGCGACGGCCCGCTCCAGGTCGCCCATGCCGGCCAGGGAGTAGCCGAGGTTGTTGACGACGTGGGCGACCTTGGGGTGTTCGGAGCCGTAGTGCGTTTCGACGACGCTCAAGGCCCACTCGAACTGTTGCATCGCGCTCTCGACGTCGCCGGCGACTTGGAGCGAGATGCCGTAGTTGTTGGCCGACTCGGCAACGTGCGGGTGCGTCTCGCCGTAGGCAGCTTCATCCACCGCCATGGCCGATTCGAGATGCGCCTTGGCCAGTTGATGTTCGCCGAGGCGGTTGAGGACCCGGCCCAGGTTGTTTTCGATCGCGGAGCGGCGGGGGTTTTCCCGGCCGTGCGCCTGCACGATCAGGGCCAGCGCCCGCTCGAATGCATCACGCGCCTGCGTCATTTGGCCCAGTTGGTACAGGAACCGTCCGGCCTGGTTCAACAACTGGGCGTTCATGGCGGGTTCGACACCGAGGTCTTCGGCGTGTCGCGCGACGGCCAACGCGTGCGGAAGAACCGGGGCGTTTTCGACCCAGTTGTCGATCGACGATTCGTCGAACTGGATCGCGCCGTGCAGCATCTTGAGGGCGATGCCGCACCAGTTGCGCTGGTGGTCTTCCGGCAGGCGGTCGCGCGTGAGGGCGGCGATGAGCCGGTGGACGCTTAGCGACTTGTCGTTGGCAGCAATGAGCGAAAAGCGGAGCAACGACGAGACGAGCGCGTCGAGACCCGCGGCCGTTTCCACCGCCGTGCCGAGCGGGCGGGGCATCGTGCCGCCGGTCCGCTGGAGAAAGGTGCGCGAGATGTCGATCGACCCGAAGAACGCGCAAACGTTCAATAGTGCCGCCGCCATCGGCTCTGCGTTTTCCAACTCGCGAAAGCCGAGT
>JBKJRK010000390.1:0-2540 GCA_046593135.1 Tepidisphaeraceae bacterium
CGCTGCTGCTGCCCGCCGGACAGGTTGCTGATTTGCCGGTCGGCGTACGGCAGCATCGACACCTTGTCGAGCGCTTCGCGTGCGAGTTGTTTTTCCTTCCGCCCGATCCGCCGGTACCACGGCACCGACCCGTAGCGTCCCATCAGCACGACGTCCATCGCCGTAACGGGAAACGTCCAATCGACGCTTTCCCGCTGCGGCACATACCCGACCTTGTCCCGCTGGCTCTCGACGGGCTTGCCGAACACCTGTACCCATCCGCTGGAAAGCGGCAGCAGTCCCATGACGGCCTTGATCAGCGTGCTCTTGCCCGCGCCGTTGGGGCCGATGATGCCGACGAGCTTTCCTTGCGGCACCGCAAGGTCCACGTTCCACAGCACCGGCTTGCGGTGGTAGCTGACGGTGAGGTCGTGAACTTCCAGCGCGGGAACGGATGGTCCGTGGTCCGTAGTCCGTAGTCCGTAGTCAGGCGTTCGCAGTGCCGCCTGCGATGCGATGTCCGTTGACCGCACGATGTCCATAGCTCTCCCAACTACTGACTACTGACGAAAAAACGAACTATTTCAACGCCCCAACAATGGTATCCACGTTGTATCGCACCATGCCCTCGTACGTTTCAACGGCATACCCCGGGTGTTGGCCCGGCTGGCCCATGGCGTCGGAGAACAGTTCGCCGCCGATCTTGACGTTAAAGCCGCGGGCGCGGCAGTCGTCGCGGACGCGCTCGATCGTCTTGGGGCTCACCGACGACTCGACGAAAATCGCGGGGATCTTCCTGGCAAGGATGAAGTCCACGGCGCCGTTGATCGCCTGGATGCCGGCTTCGGTTTCGGTGCTGATTCCCTGAAGTCCGCGGACGTCGATCCCGTAAGCCTTGCCGAAATAGCTGTACGCGTCGTGGCTGGTAATGAGTACGCGCCGGCCTTCAGGAATTAACGCGATCTTTTCGCCCACCTCGCGGTGCAACTGTGCCAGGCTCGCGGCGACCTCGGCGTAGCGCGTCTGATAGTCGGAGGCGTGTGCGGGGTCTGCCTTGCTGAGCCCGTCACGCACCGCACCGGCTGCATGAGCCCACAGGCTGACGTCAAACCAAACGTGCGGGTCGTGCGCGCCGTCTTGGCCTTGCTGCCAGGACAATAAATCGTTTGCCGGGAGATGCCCCGCCACCGCGACCGATTTGTCCTTCAGCTTGTCCTCGAACGTCTCGACCATTTTCCCTTCAAGATGAAGGCCGTTGTAGAAGGCGAGCTTGGCGCCGGCGAGTTCGGCGAAATCGGAGGGAGAGGGTTTGAACGTGTGCGGGTCGACGCCCGCCCCCATGATTACTTTCAGGTCGATATGGTCGCCGCCGATCCGGCGAACGAGGTCGCCGATCATTGTGGTCGTCGCCACAACCCGGATTTTGTCCGAGGCCGCCGGAGACCGGCCTCCGGAGGAGTCACAACCGGAACTCGGCAAAATGGCCGCGATGAGCAAGACGAAAACGAACCCTACCCCTCGCATCTGCGCAGAAAAAAACATTGCAATTCCCTTCCTTATTTTGATTATTCAAAATCGCAATACATTATTACGCAAAAATTTGTTTCCGGTCAAGTGAAACCCTAACCTTTAAGGTTTGTGCGGGGCGATGGCCTTTCGCCCTTGTCCGAGTAGAGCCCCCCGGCTGAGTGTGTCGGCGAGCCGAAACTTGACGGCGAAGACGCAGAGATTGAACCTGCTACGGAGTCGGGATGCCCAGCAGTACCGTCGAAAACTATCTCAAGCAGATCTACCTCATGCAGCTCGAGGCGCCGGACCTTGTTTCGATGGGCAAGCTGGCGACGGCGATGGGCGTGGTGCCGGGCACGGCGACCAGCATGATCAAGACTCTGGCCGACTCAGGGCTCGTTCAATACGAACCCCGCGGGGGCGTCCGGCTCAGCCACGGCGGCGAACAGGTCGCACTTCACGTCCTGCGGCGTCACCGGCTGGTCGAATTATTCCTAGTGAAAGTGCTCGAACTCGATTGGTCCGAGGTGCATGCGGAGGCGGAAGAACTCGAACATACGATTTCCGACAAGGTGCTTGATCGCATCGACGCCTACCTCGGCAACCCCAGCGTCGACCCCCACGGGGACCCCATCCCTTCCGCGAAGGGCAAAGTAGCCGAGGTGCGACACGCCAGCCTGGCGGATTGTCCGGTCGAGCAAAAGTTTCGCGTCGCTCGCATCATTGACCAAGACCCGGCGTTTCTTCAGTTCGTCGAACGTTGTGGGTTGATGCCAGGCGTGTCTGTCGCCGTGCAAGTGCGTGACAAGCTCGCCGACGCCATCTGGGTGCGCCCCGGCGACCGCCGGGCGATCCCCCTAGGGACGACCGCGGCGGCCAAGATTCTTGTTGAACCCGTCTGACGCTGCTGGGACGGGAACTATTCGGTGCAGCTGAGCCTGCCAACTCGATACACCTGAGCCCGCCACGCGCGACCCTAGCTACTGCCATTCTATAGTTACGAACATTACAGTGAGCACTTAATTTAGCTGCGTCGGCTGAAATCCATCACA
>JBKJRK010000474.1:0-5702 GCA_046593135.1 Tepidisphaeraceae bacterium
GCGCGAGATTCGAAAAGACAGGTCTCTGCCGGGGCGGGAAGAATGAAATTCGATCGTGGCAAGGTGATGTTCGACAGCAACATCATTATCTACTCCACATCACCCGACCATCCGGCACTCGCGCAGTTCATCGAAAATTACTCCCCCCGAGCCTCGGCCATCAGTTACGTCGAATCGCTCGGGTTCCATCGAATCACTAGCCGGGAACGGTCGCTCCTGGAAAAGTTTTTCGGCGAAACCGAGGTGCTTGCGGTCGACCGCGGTGTACTTGATCAAGCAGTGCTCCTCTGCCAGCAGCGCAAGATGTCCCTCGGTGATTCCATCATCGCCGCGACGGCGCTCGTTCACAACTTAACGCTCGTCACCCGTAACGTCGACGATTTTAGCTGGATCACCGACCTCCGTTTACACAACCCTTTCGATCCATCCGCCGATCCGGTGCGTTGACACTTTCACCCGATCGCCCCTACATTCGCGCCATGCGCCGAAGTTGTGTTTTGCTTTTCATCGTTCCGATCCTGTGTTGTCTGTCCTGTAACGGCCCGCGGCCCGTATCGATGGGGAAGAACGCGCCGAGCATCATCGGGCCGGTTTCGATCCGCATTCATCCGACGTTTACGCAAGTGAAGAACTGGGCCGGCGACGACAAGCCGGACGGGGTCGAGGCGTTGCTCGAAGTGAGGGACCGCTGGGACGAGCCGATCCGCGCGACGGGGAAGGTTATTTTCGAGCTCTACGGCTACCGCACCGGCTACCCCGACCCGCGCGGCAACCGCTTGGTGAACCCCTGGGCGGCGTCGCTGGCGACCGTTGAAGAGCAGGCGGCCCGTTGGGACCGTGTCTCGCGCGCGTATAAGTTTCAACTCGCCTATCCACAGATCGAACCGGGCAAGACCTACGTCCTTACCGCCAGCTTCGAAACCGACGGCGGGCGGTTGTTCGATCGGATCAATCTGGGTCGGGGCGCGGAATAGACGCTCGGCGTCACGGTTGAACATGCCTGCGACCCGAACGACCCGGACTAAATTGGGGACCGCGATTCTGAAACACTCCGGGGCAAACTCGGCCCCGCGGGCCGCCGCTAACCGGCAACCGGGTGTTTCAGCATCGTGCGAGCCTCTTTAGCGGTCGCCGGACGCTGAAATGCCGAACGACCTTCTGACACTCGACCCCGTCCCGACGCTGCTCCGCCGCATCCGTTCCGAACTCGCGGCGGATTTTCTGTCCGATCGTCCGGTCCGCATTAGCCGGGCGCCCGGCCGGCTCGACGTCATGGGGGGGATTGCGGATTACAGCGGCTCACTCGTCTGCCAAATGACCATCGACCGCGCCGCGGCCTGCGCCGTTCAGCGGCGTGACGATCGCCAGGTGCAGGTGTTCTCGTTCAACGTTTTCGACGACCACAAGCCGTTCACGCTGCGAATGCCGCTCGATGCGATCGTTCGCGGCAGCGCGGAAATACTCCGCCGCGAGTTTGAACAGCCAGGCCGAAAATGGGCGGCATATCTGATCGGCTGTCTTTTCGTCTTGCACGACTTCAAACGCATTGATCTCGCCGACCCGCGCCACAAAGGGCTCAACCTTGCCCTGTACAGCACCGTTCCGTGCGGCGTCGGCCTCGGCTCGGCCGCGGCGATCGAGGTCGCGACGATGGTAAACCTCGCCGACCACTACGGCGTTTCTCGGGAATCGATCACAGGACTCGACGTCGCCGCCATGTGCCAGGCCGCGGAGAATCGAGTTGTCGGCGCGTCGCGCGAGTTCGCAGGCCGGGTTGCAAGTTGCCTGGGCGAGGCGGGGGCGCTCCTGCGGATGAGTTGCCAGAAGCGCGAGTTGCTGCCGCCGTTACGGCTTCCGGACGGCATTCGCGCAATTGGCATCAATAGCGGCGTGAAACGCAACGCCGCCGCAGGGCAATACGTGCGGACGCGCTGTGCGGCGTTCATGGGCCACCGAATCATCCTCGATAAAATGCGCCAAATGGGCGCCGCCGCCTCACGTGAACTCGTCGGCGACCCGATGGGCGGCTATCTCGCAAACCTCGCCCCCGACGATTACAAACGGTTCTTCCGTCCCCACCTTCCCGAATCGATTCGCGGGCACGACTTCCTCGACCGTTACGGTGTAACGATCGACACCGTCACGCGCGTCGACCCAGCGACGGACTACGCCGTCCAACGCGCCGTCGATCATCATGTGCTCGAAGCCCGGCGTGTCCGACGGTTTGTAGAGTTCCTCGAGCAAGCCTCCGCGGCCCCACCGGGCTCCCGCCCCCGTGGCAGCCTGCTCGACCGTGCCGGACACTTGATGTATGCCTCGCACCTGTCCTACACCAACGACGCCATGCTGGGGGCTCCCGAGTGTGACCTCCTTGTTGATCTCGTCCGCCAACACGAACCCGCCGGCCTCTACGGTGCCCGAATCACGGGCGAGGGCGGCGGGGGGACGGTGGCTGTTCTGTGCGAAGAAAATGATGACGCCGACGCCGGACTTGCTGAAGTACTGCGGCAATATTGGGAGAAAACAGACAAAAAGCCCGAGGCATCTACATGCTCGGGCGTCGGAGCGTGGCACCTCGGGACGGCCATCGCCTCATAAAATAATTTGCAGCTATCGGGGTGTGCCCTTTTAACAAACGTCCGTGCCGGCCCCAAGGCATGGGGGACGACGCGGACGTTAAGGCGGGATCGGGTTGTCGGAGTCGCGGCGCGCGTCAGTCGGAGCCGAGCAGTTTGACGATCTTGTTATAAAGGCCCAGGATCAGAAACGTCGGAGCCCACTGGCCCACAAACATCGAATCGCGATCGCGGCCCATGATTTTGAGCGTGAGCGATGTCGCGATCGAGGCGCCGGCCAGCCACAAAAACGTGTCGGACGGGAGCTTGGCGGTCTGTTCTTCGATCGTGCGTGCGACAACGCCTTCAGAATGCCTGGGAGGGGTCATGGTTCTCATTCGATTGCTCCTTAAGTTGTATGGGCCACCCATCAGGCCCTGCGACTGAAGGTCAGCTAGCAGGAGTGGGGCGACTAACGCCAAAATGCTGCAACAGTCGTGCCGTTCTTTGAATTCAGTGGCTACTGCTAGGGGAATGGAAGCATAATCTTTGAAGAGTCTGCTTGTCTCGCTTTTTTGCGAGTGGATGGGCCGGCCACTATACTGCGACGATCCATGTGCGCGACGGACGTTTCCCGCCTCACCCATACGCCGACGGTCCCGACGGTGTCCACCCCGTCGATCGTCGAATTTGCTTCATCCGTACAAAACGATGCCCATCGTAGCGCCCCGCGGGCGGCCGACCGTACGCTGGCCTTTGTAGACCGCCATCGAATCAAGCTGCTGCTCGCAGTCGGCGTGCTGTACCTGCTCGGCTTCAACGGCCAGTGGCGCCCGGAGCCGGATAGTGCGCTGTACCTCACGCTGGGCCGCAACCTCGCGCTCGGCGAAGGCTACACCTATCACGGCCACTCCCACCGGCTCGTGTTTCCCGGTTTGCCTTTGCTATTTGCCGGGCTGTTTCGAATTTTCGGAACGGACAGCCTCGTGCCGCACCACCTCGCCATGCTGGCAATGGGCGGCGCGGCGCTCGGGCTGACGTACCGGCTGTTCCTGCTGCACGCCGGCCGGCCCCTGGCGGTGCTGGTGACGTTGCTCGTGGGCGTGAGCCGGACGTTTTACCGGTACAACTTCGAGCTGCTGACCGACCTGCCGTTCATGCTCGCGGTGATGGCGTTTCTCGTCGGCTACGAAGGCGCCGTCCACCGCCACGGCGCCGACGACCCGGCTCCCACCAAATACCCGCGCGGCAAGCCGCGGTGGTTCGACTGGTCTCTGCTGCTGCTCGGCCTCGTCGGCGCCGTCGTCATGCGCCCGACCATGCTCGCCCTGCTTATCGCCGTCGCCGGCGCGGCGCTCTGGCCGGTTGTTCGCGGCCGGGCGCGGTGGGGGAGCGTGGCGGTGTTCCTCGTCGTTGTGGCGGCGGGCGTTGGGTTTTACGTCTTTGACCCGCGCGAGGGGGGCGGCGACTACGAGCGGATGCTCTTCAACCCGGCCCAGTTCGAGCGCCTCTGGAATCAGGCCATCAATTTCAACCTGCCTAAGCTCTTCGAGCCGACGGTTTCCGAAGCCGTTTTCGCCGTCGATTTTTCCGACGTCGGCAACGTTCTTATCAGCGCCGTGCTGATCCTGACTTCGTTCAGCCTGTTTCGCGCCCACGCGCTCTGGGGCCTGCTCGTCGTCATGACGGGCGTCATGCTCGTCGCCGTCGAGGTCCACGTGCGGTACCTGTTGTTCATCCTGCCGCTCCTCGTGTACGCGTGGCTCCGCGTGCTCATCTGGGTGAGCCATTGGATGACCGCGCGGCAGGGGAACCGTTTGTTCGTCGCAGTGCTCGTCCTGTTTTTAGGGACCAACGTCGCGCGGTGCGCGAAGGTCGCCATTGAGCAGCGCATGTCCGGCCTGCTTTCGCCGTACAAGGACGGGCGTTACGCATCGCTGCCCGATCTGGCGAAAATCATCAAGGAGAAGACCGAGCCGGGCGCCTGGATTCTCGTCCGCCATAAGATGGGGCGGATCGTGACGTTCACGAGCGGCAGGTACGCAGTGGAACCGAGGCCTGACGACAACACGACGCTCGACCCGGAGTTGCAACCCGTCTACGTGCTCGATCCGATCGACAACAAGGAAGAGGAAAAGCTCGACACGCGCACGCGCGACTGGATGGCCGCCAACGGGATCGTTCGTGGCGAAGCGGTGGGAAGTTTCCAAGGCAAGCGCGACCGCCAGCCGTGGGTCCTTTCGCGCGCGGTGAAGCGGCCGGCGGACGGCTCTCCAGTAACCCCGAGGTGACTGTCGGCCTTTTGGTCAGCCCATTGCCGCGGCTCAGCCGCCTGGCGGGTGAATGCCCGTCCCACCTATGAAGTTCAGCATCGTCACCCCCTCGTTCAACGGTCTTCGCTTTCTCGACCGCACCGCCCGCAGCATCCTGTCGCAAACGGGCGATTTCGAGCTTGAATGGATCGTCGTCGACGGCGGGAGCACCGACGGAACGCTCGGGTTCCTGCGCGGAGTGAACGACCCGCGGCTGCGCTGGAGCAGCGAAGTCGACCGCGGCCAATCCCATGCGATTAATAAAGGGTTCGACCTCCTGACCGGCGACGTTGTTGCGTGGCTCAACACCGACGACTGCTACACGCCAGGCACATTCGCCGCGGTTGTGCAGGCGTTCGCCGCGTCGCCCGACAAGCGATGGCTCGTCGGCCGGTGCGCAGTGATCGACGAAGCCGACCGTCTCATCCGACCCTTCGTAGTTCGGTACAAAGAGCGGTTCCTCCGGCGGTACGCCTATCGCGCGCTGCTTCGTGAGAACTTTATTTCTCAGCCCGCCGTGTTTTGGAGGCGCGACTTCGGCCGGACGATCGGGCGGCTCGACGAATCGCTGCACTGGACGATGGATTACGACCTGTGGCTGCGGATGGGGCGGAAAACGGACCCCCTGTTTCTCGACCGCGTGCTCGCACAATTCCGCCTGCATCCGGAGAGCAAGACCGGCCGGATGGACCGTCGTCAGTTTGACGAGCAGTACTCCGTTGCAAGCCGGCATTTCGGGAATGATCGCGTGAGTCGGATTGCGCACCGGTTCAACGTCGAGAAGATCGTGTGGGCGTATCGCCTCATGCGATGGTTTGGGATATAGTTGTTGAAG
>JBKJRK010000591.1:0-11826 GCA_046593135.1 Tepidisphaeraceae bacterium
GGCAACCGCTTGCTCGCCCGCGGCCCGCGCTTCCGCCTCGACGCCGAGCAGGTCCGCGACAATGCACTGCTCGTCAGCGGGTTGATAAATTTCCAGGCCGGGGGCGCCGGTGCCCGGCCGTACCAGCCGACCAACATATGGGAGCCGGTGGGCTTCGTGGGGTCTAACACGCGGGTGTACACGCCGGACACGGGCGCGTCGCTGTATCGCCGGAGCATTTATACGTTTCTGAAGCGGACCGCCCCGCCGCCGTTCATGTCGAACTTTGACGGCCCGAGCCGGGAAATGACGTGCGCCCGGCGCGAGCGAAGCAACACGCCGTTGCAGGCGCTCCAGTTGATGAACGACGTCCAGCACGTTGAAGCCGCTCGGGCGTTGGCCGAGCGCATGCTGACCCAGGCCGGGCCGACGCCGGCGGAGCGGATCGCTTTCGCGTACCGGACGGTGCTCGCGCGGCCCCCGGAGGCCGAGGAAACAAAGATCATTGAAACGGAGTTGGCCGCGCACCTGGACCGCTATGCAAAAGACGGCGAAGCGGCGAAGCAAGCCATTGCCCACGGCGAGAGCAAGCCCAAGGCCGAGCTGCCCGCCGTGGAACTGGCGGCTTACAGCCTCGTCGCCAACATGATTCTGAATCTTGATGAAACGCTGACGCGGAACTGATCGTGGCACGGGCTACCAGCCCGTGTCTTGGTTTTTAAAATGAGAAAACACGGGCTAGTAGCCCGTGCCACCAGCCATGAACCCCATCGAAAAAGAACTGCTGTTCCAAACCCGCCGGCAATTCTTCGGCGACGTCGGCCTCCGCTTCGGCGGCCTCGCGTTGGCAATGCTCATGGGCAAGACCGCCCGCGGCGAGGCTTCCGCCTCGGGCGGCGCCGCGTCCGCCGCCGTGGAGCGCGTTCATACGCCGCTCCCCGGGTTTCCCCATCACCGCCCGCGCGCGAAAGCGGTCATTTACCTTCACATGAACGGCGGCCCGTCCCAGATCGACCTTTGGGACCACAAGCCCAAGCTCCACGAATTCTTCGACAAAGACATCCCGCCGTCCGTGCAGGGCGGCCAGCGCCTCAGCACCATGACCAGTGGCCAGACGCGTTTCCCCGTCGCGCCGTCGAAGTTCACGTTCAAGCAGGCCGGCAAGTGCGGACGGTGGGTCAATACGGACCTGCTCCCCCACACCTCGAAAATCGTCGACGACATCGCCGTCATCAAGAGCGTCAACACCAACGCCATCAACCACGATCCCGCCTGCACGTTCGTGATGAGCGGCAACGAAATCCCCGGCCGGCCGAGCATCGGGTCGTGGATCAGCTACGGACTGGGCAGCGAGAACAACGACCTGCCTTCGTTTGTCGTCTTCACTCCCAAGTTCCCCGACGCCAGCGCCGGCCAGGCGCTTTACAACCGAATGTGGGGCAGCGGATTCCTTCCGGGCAAGCACAGCGGCGTCGCGCTCCGCGGGTCTGGCGACCCGGTGCTGTATTTGAAAAACCCCGACGGCATCAGCACGCCCGACCGCCGCACGATGCTCGACGCCCTCAACAAACTCAACACGCGCAACTTCCAGCGCTTCGGCGACCCCGAAACCCAGACCCGCATCGCGCAATACGAGATGGCCTTCCGCATGCAGCGGAGCGTCCCCGAACTCACCGACCTCTCCGGCGAATCGCAGGCGACCCTTGACCTCTACGGCCCGGACGTGAAAAACCCCGGCTCCTTCGCGCACAGCGCCTTGATGGCCCGCCGGCTCGTCGAACGCGGCGTGCGCGTCGTCCAACTCCTCCACCGCGGCTGGGACCAGCATGCCACCTTGCCCAGCCACCTCGGCAACCAGTGCAAAGACACGGACCAAGCGACCGCCGCTCTCGTGATCGACCTCAAGCAGCGCGGCTTGCTCGACGACACGCTCGTCGTCTGGGGCGGCGAGTTCGGACGCACCGTCTACAGCCAAGGCACGCTCACCAAGGACAACTACGGCCGCGACCACCACCCCACAACTTCAGCATGTGGATGGCCGGCGGCGGTGTGAAAGGCGGAATTGAATACGGCGCCACCGACGACTTCTCCTACAACGTCACCGAAAACCCCGTCCACGTGAACGACCTCAACGCCACCATCCTCCATTGCCTCGGCATCGACCATCTCCGCTTCACCCACAAGTTCCAAGGCCTCGACACCCGCCTCACTGGCGTCGAAGTCGCAAAGGTCGTCAACGGCGTTCTGGCGTGAGTTTGGGAGCGTTTTTCTCTGCTCCGTAGCGAGGTATGATAGCTGCGACGCATGCGTCGCCTCTTGCGGATTGCGTCGTTTGCACGAGGCGACGCAGGCGTCGCCGCTACAAGGTGTTGAGAACTGCTCTAATTGAGGCTCGGGTCGTCGGGAATGCGGTCAGGGTCGATCCATTTTCCGAGCGTCACTGTGGCGAGAAGTTTTGACCAGAGCTCTTCGCCGTCTTCCTCGCCGGCGTAGAAAATCTGCTCGTCCTGCGCCGGGAGCATGAGCCAGGAACCGCCTTCCATCTCGTTCTCGAGTTGGAAGGCGGCCCATCCGGAGTAACCGACGAAAAATTTGATCGGCGACTCGTTGTTCAATAGCAGCCATTCGAGGCTCTCGCGCTCTGTGCTGAAATGTACGCCGGGTTTGACCTTGATGTCGGATCGGTCGTCGTGGGTGTGAACCACCATCAGCGGCCCCTCACAGGGCCCGCCCTGGTAGAGCACTCCCTCGGTCGAGCACTTCATCTCAAGGACCTTTTCGCAGACCTCTTCCACGCTGTTTTCCAGCGGACGGTTGACGACCAGCCCCAGCGCGCCTTCGTCGCCGTGCTGAATCATCAGGACAACGGTCTTGGCGAAGTTGGGATCGACAAGCCGCGGGGACGCGATCAGAAACTGGCCTTGGAAAGAGTCCATGCGGTTGTTGACGATATCCCCGCGACGAGCGGATGCAAAGGGGGAAAGAGCAGGCGTGACGAGTGAGGAGTGATGCGTGAAACGACGTCGTTCCACGCATCACTCCTCACGCATCACGCTCCCCTACAGTCCCAGTACGTCGGCGATCGAATACCGCCCCGGCTTGCGTCCGGCGAGCCATTTGGCGGCGCGAAGGGCGCCGTGGACGAAGGTGTCCCGGTTCGTGGCGACGTGGGTCAGTTCGAGCCGCTCGCCCAGCGCGGCGAAGTAAGCGGTGTGCCGGCCGACTTCGTCGCCGATGCGCAACGAGTGCATGCCGATCTCGCCGCGTTTCCGCAGCACCTCGTCGCCCTCGCGGCCGTGAACCAGCGCGTCGCGCGTCTTGCCAGTCGCGCCGAGAATGGCGTCGGCGAGTCCCACTGCGGTGCCGCTGGGCGCATCCTTCTTGAAGCGGTGATGGCCCTCGACGATCTCAATGTCGTAGTCGTCCCCGAGACGCTTGGCCACCTCGGCGGCGACTTTGAAGAGCAGATTGACGCCCAGGCTCATGTTCGGCGCCTGGAGCACGGGAATGTCCGCCGCGGCTTGGTCAATTGTCGCCAGGTCGCCGGCTTGTAGCCCCGTCGTGCCGACCACCATCCCAATCCCACGATCACGACACGTCTTAAGCCAATGCCGCATCGACGCCGGCGACGTGAAATCGATCAGCACTTGCGGCGTCGGTTTCAGATCAAACGTGATCGGCACCCCGATCCTGCCGACGCCCGCCACCTCACCCGCGTCGCGCGCCTGTGCCTCATGGTCCGGCCGCTCGATCGCGCCAACAACCTCAAACTCCCCCGCCTGCTTCGCGAGCGCGACCAGCCGCTGTCCCATCCGACCGGCGGCGCCTGTGATTGCGATGGTTGTCATAGCCCTTGTCAGTTTGAGGCTGGAAGACGAGCCCTAGTTTATGCGGCTTGCACACCCGACTTGACGAGTTGGTACAGCGCATCCGGGGCGAGGTCGGCGCCGTTGGGCCAGCAAACCGCGCCGAAGTCGTCCACCCCAACGCGAGCAAACATTTCCGGATCTCGAAGGGGTTCAAACATTGGCCCGAACAGCCGACCTTCAATCGCCAACATACCGCGAACGCCGTCGCTGAAGACGACGTCCAAGCGATAGCCACTCAACGCTTTGACATCCGTAACTCGTTGCATAGCTCAATCCAGCGGATCAATGCGGACCAGCGGCTCGTGCTTCTGCGCCAAGTCCCAATTCGTGGCCAGCTCGTCCCGATGCTGAGTGGCCCATTCCAAGATCATTCCCATTGCTCGACGCGGCATTCTACCTTCCATTACACGCATTGTCTGGATTTCAACGAGCGTGGCGTCACTTCCATAATACGCGTGGAAATGGGGCGGTGAATGGTCGTCGTAATACATTCGGATCGTAATTCCGAAGAATGAGCTGATCGTCGGCATTCGAGTCCCGCTAAAACTCCGCCACTGGCACCGCCGCCTTGCTCGCGCTGATCGACCGGCCTTTCAGCATGTCCGGGTTGCCGCCCATGGCGCGGACGATGGCTTCGAGGTTGTCGTCGACCTGGATCGGGCGGTTGGCAAGCTTGCCCCGGGGCTCTGTCTTAGGCGCGAGGTCCTGAACGGCCTTCATGTCGATGCCGGTGTGGTATTGGACCGTGACATTCGGGTCTTTCAACTCGTGGCCAGTCAGGATGCAGACGACCGAGTCACTCGGGCTGATGACCCGCTCGTCGAGCAGCTTGCGCAGGCCGGCGACGCTGGCGGCGCTGGCGGGCTCGCAGCCGAAGCCCCAGCGGGCGACCATGGCGCGGTGTTCGAGGATTTCTTCGTCGCTCACCTCGCGGACCACGCCGTTCATCACGTCCAGCGCCCGCAGCGCCTTGGGCAGATTGACCGGCCGACTGATCTCAATCGCGCTGGCGACGGTGTGGGGATAGTAATTTGACTCATCGAGGGCGGCGTAGTGCTTCTGCATGATGCCGGCGTCGAAGTGGCCGCCGTTCCACTTCATGCCGCGCTGGTTGACCAGCACGTTGAGCGTATTGGCGCCGCTGGCGTTGATGATGGCGAGGCGCGGGATTTTTTTGACGAGGCCCAGTTCTTTCATCTCTGCATACGCTTTGCCGAACGCGGCGCAGTTGCCGAGGTTGCCGCCGGGCACGATGACCCAGTCCGGCGGCTCCCAGTCGCGGGCCTCGAGGATGCGGAGCATGATGCTCTTCTGGCCCTCGAGGCGGAACGGGTTGACGCTGTTCATCAGGTAGATGCCCATCTCGGGCACGTCCACCGCGATCTGCCGCACCCGCCGAAGACAGGCGTCGAAGTCGCCTTGGATTTGGAGCGTAAGTGCCCCGTAATCCAGCGCCTGCGAAAGTTTCCCGAAACAGATTTTCCCGGAGCCGATGAACACGACGCCTTGCACTTCGCTTAAGCTCGCATACATCGCAAGGCTGGCGGAGGTGTTGCCTGTAGAAGCACACGCCACCTTCTTAGCCCCCACCATTCGGGCGTGGGTGAAGGCGGCCGTCATTCCGTTGTCTTTGAAGCTGCCGGAGGGGTTCAGGCCTTCGTACTGAAGCAGCAGATTCCCCTGCTTCATGCCCATCTGCTTCGCTAAAAGCTGTGCGTCCTGAAGCTGCGTGCGACCTTCGCCGATCGTGACGATGTCGGCTTCGGTCCGATAAAACGGCATCAACTCGCGGAACCGCCAGACGCCGGAGAAATCCGCCCGGCCCGCCGCGTCGGCGCCCTTGGTGGCCCAGCGGTGCTCGAAATAGTCGAGCCCGCGCGGCACGGGCAGGCGGCTCCAGTCGTACTTGATGTCGAGAAGGTTTCCACACTTCGTACAGGCGACTTTACTTTCATCGACGCCGTACGTGGCGGCGCAGACGGGGTTGATGCATTGCTGGAAGGCGCGGTCGGTCATCGCGCGTGAAGGTAAGGCCGAAGGCGGCAAAGATCAAAATTCCCGCACAGGCCGGAAGGTCCGTCTCAGCAGCTTGGGCAATCGCACCTGTATCGTTTGAGCCGGGCGCGTAGGGGCGAACCTTGTGTTCGCCCTCTTTCCCTGCTCGGTAGGAAGGGCGAGCACAAGGTTCGCCCCTACGAGTGCCACACGCGATCGCCCTGGTGTCTCAGCCGCCTCGGCCCGAGCGGGCAAGGTCTGCCATTCGCTGCCGTTCAGTCGCCCGTTTCAGGGTCTGGCGTTCCGACCGCGTCAGGCTGTTCATCCCGCTGTCGCGGACTTTCTGGAGAATGCGGTCCACCGCTTCGGATTCGTCCTGTTCGATACGGGTCGCACGCTGCTTTCGCCGCCGTTTCCAATTCGACGTTTGACTCGTCCACGCGCGTGAAAACACTCCCCCGCCGAAGTACACCGCCGCCGCCCCGAACGCGAGGCCGCCGAGGTGGGCGGCGTCGGAGCGGCTTCGGTCACCGATGATCGTGAGCAAATAGAAGACTGCGTACAAAATGGCCATCACCCGCATGGTGAGCGGGATGACCATCATCGCGAGCACCTGCATGTCTGGTGCAATGACAGCAACCGCGCCGAGCACCGCCATCAAGCTTCCGCTCGCGCCAATGAGCGGAACTACGCTGGATAAGAAGTACGACATCACGCCAAATGTCGCGCCGGCGGCGATCCCCCCGGCGGTGTAGAAGGCGAATGCGCGCTTCCAGCCCCATCGCTCTTCGAGAAAGGGCAGGAAGAAATAAATCCCGATCATGTTGAAGAAGAAGTGCCCGCCCCCGCCGTGCAGGTACTGATAGCTCACCCACCGCCAAGGTTGGCTGAAGGCGACGCCGTCTCTGAACGTGAGTGCGCCCCAGGTTATGAGCGGGTTGCCGTCCGCATTCACCGGCGTAAAAGCCTGGATTAGAAATACGGCGAGGTTGATCAAAATCAGCGTAATTGCCAGCGGCGTACGCGGCAGGAGAAACCGGAGGCTGCGTCCCCCGCCCCCGCCGCGGAATGGGCTGCTCTCACGGTTGTATGCCCGGTCTTCCCAAGCCATGCGATGCAAAAGATGGCGATCTGAACTCTCAAATTTCTAACCTCAAATTTGAGATCGCAGATTTCATCCTTTCCTAAAAAACCTATCGTATTTAAGTAACACGGCGATCGTCTTGGCGTCCCGTATCTGGCCGGTGCCGATCATGTCGATCGCTTCGTCGAGGTTGGCCGGGGCGAGCTCGATTTCTTCGCCATCTTCGAGCGCGGCCTTGGAACGTGTGAGATCGTAGGCGGCGAAGGCGTACATCTTCTCGCTCAGGATGCCCGGCGAACTGTAAAAATCGCCCAGCGACTTCAGCCGCCCGGCGAGGAAGCCGGTTTCTTCGACCAGCTCCCGGCCGGCGCAGTTCATCGGGTCTTCGTTTTTTTCGAGCGTGCCCGCCGGCAGCTCGATCAGCGTGTCATTTACCGCATACCGGCGGTTGCGGATCAGGAGGATGTGCTCGGGGTCGACGAACGGGAGAATCACCACCGCGCCGGGATGAACGCACACCTCGCGCTTGTGGCGCTTGCCCGTTTCTTCGTCTTCGAGGTGGTGCAGCTCGAGCCGCACCTTCTTGCCCTCGTAGACCACCTGCCGCTCGATCATCCGGTTATACATTTGGCGCGTCTCCCACGAAGACGATTATAGCCGACGAGGGCTCGAGCAACGACGTGGCGCGTCGCGCGTACGATTTGCGGGGGTTGTGCGCGAAGCGTGGTGTCTGGTAGCCTGCGCGGTGGGGGCGTCGAGATGAGTTGGTACAGATTCATGAGCCGGACCACTGTCATTTACGTTCTCGTTCTGCTCGCTTGTGCGGCGGGCGTGTACGCGATCATCGACTTCGGGTCGTCTATGACCGCCCCGACCGATCTGACCGGCATTTGGGACGTCGGCGTCGACGAATCGGCGGACAAGAACGCCTTGGGCGCGAAGATGAATATCGAGCAATCGGGCCGATTCGTGCGCCTGAACTTCGACGGCGGCCTGAAAGTCGACTTGAAACTCGTCTCGCAACACCGCCCGGCTCCCCCGGAACAAGCCCTGCAAATGAGCTTCCAAGGATCCGGGTGGAAGCTGACGGCGGAGGGCGCCGGCGCCGAAGGGCCCCTCGTCTTCCACCTCGTGGGGCCGCAGGAGCACAAGCTGACCGTCACGCGTCATGTTGTCGAAGTGACCGAGGCCAACCCGCCGGTGACGACCGAAACCGCGGACGCGGCCACCCATGCGCCTTGACGAGCTGATCCCCATCCTCATTGTCCAAATCGGGCTTGTGTTGGGCCTCAGCCGGCTGCTGGGCGCCCTGTGTACGAGGTCTCACCAACCCCAAGTCATCGGCGAAATGACGGCCGGCATCATGCTCGGGCCGAGCCTGCTGGGAATTATTACCGGCTATCTCGTCACCCACGGCTGGGTCGGCACCGACATTTCCGCCGTCTTGTTCCCCCCTGCCTCGATCAGCTATCTGGGCGTTTTGAGCCAGCTCGGGGTGGTATTTTTCCTGTTCCTGGTCGGCCTCGAGCTTGATCCCAAGCTTCTCCGGAACCGCGGACACGCGGCAATTGTCATCAGCCACGTCAGCATTGTCGCGCCGTTCCTGCTCGGCGTCGGGCTGACATTATACTTGTACCCGCGGCTGTTCAACGACGCGCCCCAGATGCATTTCACTCCGGTCGCCCTGTTCATGGGCGCGGCCATGAGCATTACGGCGTTCCCGGTCCTGGCCCGCATTCTGACGGAGCGCAACCTCACGCGGACGAAAGTCGGCGCGATCGCCATCACCTGTGCCGCCGTCGACGACGTCACCGCGTGGTGCATGCTGGCGTTTGTGGTCGGCATCGCCCGCGCCAAGGGCCTGCATTCTGCCGTCATCACCGCCGCCTTGGCGACGGCGTACGTGCTGGTGATGTTCTTCGTCATCCGGCCTTTCCTCGGACGCCTTCGCCTGTATCACGAGCGCCAGGGCCGTCTCAGTCAAAACGTCTTCGCCGTCGTGATCCTGCTCGTGCTCGCCTCCGCGTGGACGACGGAACACATCGGGATTCATGCATTATTCGGCGCGTTTCTGATGGGCGCGATCATGCCGAAAGACGCCCGCTTCGTCCGCAGCCTGACGGAAAAGCTGGAAGACTTCACGGTCGTTTTCCTCCTTCCGATCTTTTTTGCCTACACGGGCCTCAAGACGCAAATCGGACTGCTGAACAGCCTGGAATTGTGGGGCCTGACGGGGCTGATCGTCCTCGTCGCGTGCGCCGGCAAGTTCGGCGGGTCGACGCTGGCGGCGCGGGCGTGTGGGTTCTCGTGGCGCGAAAGCAGCGCGGTCGGCATCCTGATGAACACGCGCGGGTTAATGGAACTTGTCATCCTCAACATCGGCCGAGACCTCGGCGTCATTACGCCGGCGGTGTTCGCGATGATGGTCATCATGGCGCTGGTCACGACGTTCATGACCACGCCCCTACTGCAACTGGTTTTGCCGAAACGACTGTTCGTGGCGGCGGCGGCTGGAACCCGCGCGGAGCGCGGGTTTACCGTGCTCATACCCGTCGCCCATCCGAAGAGCGGCGGACCTTTACTTCAGTTGGCCGCGACCCTCGTCGATTCGAGCGGCGAGCGCTCGATCTACGCGCTGCACTTGCGCCGGCCGGCAGACCGTGAGGCGTATCACCCGCTCGTTGCCGAAGAAGGCCCCCCCGAGACCGAAGAGCCGTTGCGGCCTCTCCTGGCACACGCGGAGCGACACGGCATACCGGTCGAAACCATTTCGTTCAGTTCGACCGACGTGGCCAGTGGAATCGCGGAGGTGGCGCATCAGCGTCAGGCGTCGCTGGTGATGATCGGTTTCCACCACTCCGTCTTCGGCCGGACCATGCTCGGCGGCACGGTCCACCACGTCCTGGAAACGGTCGAAACCGACGTCGCCGTCTTCGTCGACCGCGGTTTTCTCGGCGCGCGGAAAATTCTCGTGCCGTACCTCGGCGGCGAACACGACCGGCTGGCGCTGCAACTCGCGGGGCGGGCCGCCCGGGGGGCCGAGGCCGAGGTCACAGTGTTTCACGTCGTCACCCCGGAAACGCGTTCCGGCAAAGCCTCGGGCGCGAAGTCGGTAGTGGAGCGGGTGTTTGCAGCCGGCGCCGGACAGGCGACGTTGAAGTGGTCGTTCCGCAGCGTCGAAGACGCCTCGCCCGTCGACGCCGTCTTGCGCGAATCGCCGGGATACGATTTGGTCGTCATCGGCGTCTCCGAAGAGTGGGGACTGGAATCCCATCTTTTCGGCTTGCGGCCGGAGCGTATCGCCGAAGAGAGTCCGGCATCCATGCTCATCGTGCGCAGGCACGGCGAGACGCGCGACCCGGTGATCGAATCAGGCGCCTCACCGAATCAGTCAAACGGTAGCGCGGCCGGTTAAGCGCTATACAATTCCCAAATTTTTTCCCCACGCCGACCACCCCGGTTCGCGGCCGCCGGAACGGCGGCGTGTTGCTGCAGAAACCGAAAAGCATTCGGGATACAGATCACGCAGCAAGCCGCCCCTGTGCATACCCGTTGTGGATATCCCGACAATACAACCACAATCTGTTGCATTCGCCGTCGCAATCCGTAGGTTGCTGCTTAAGTTGTTGTAATGGGTGCAGACACGTATCGGATGATCGCGATCGACCTCGACGGCACGCTGCTTTCGCCACGCGGTGAAGTGACGCCGCGGGTGAAGCAGGCCGTCCGCAAGGCGCTGGACGCCGGGCTGCTGGTGTGCTTTGCCACGGGGCGGAACTGGACGGAGAGCCGCACCGTGCTGGAAGCGGTTGAGCACTACGACTCGGCGGTGTTCGTGGGCGGCGCGATGGTCGTCGACACGAAAAAAGAAGTTGTGCTGCACCGGATGATGATGCAGCCGGACCTGGCCCGTGATTTGTGCCGGCACTTGGAGGCCGCGGGGCATGCGGTGCTCGCACTCCAGGACACCGACGCGACGGGATTCGACTATCTCGTGACCGGCGATCTTCCGGTCAACGACCCGACGCGGCACTGGATGAAGGTCACCGCCGCCCAAATTCAGACGGTCGCCCGGCTGGCGGACCATCCGCACGACCACACGATCCGCATCGGCATCGTCGCCCCCCCCGCGGAGGCGGCAAGGATGAAATGGTCGTTGCTGGAAAATTTTCAGGACCGGATCGTCTGCCACAGCCTGTTTGTCCCGGCGTACGACGTGGAAGTGCTCGAAGTGTTCGACCCGGCGGTCAACAAGTGGGAAGGAGTCAAGCTCGTCGCCCAGCGTCACGGCATCGCGGAGGAACAGATCATCGCGATCGGCGACGACGTGAACGACCTTCCAATGATTGCCCACGCCGGCCTCGGCGTCGCGATGGGCAACGCCCGCCCGGAAGTGCTGGCGATCGCCAAACGTGTGATCGGGACCAACGCAGAGGAAGGCTTGGCGCAGTTTCTGGAAGAATTGGTCGAGACGCACGCGGTCGAGCCGCTGTAGGGGCGAACCATGTGTTCGCCCTCCATTCCGACGCGATGACACAGGACGAACACAAGGTTCGCCCCCTTACGAAAACGACAACACCCCGCCACGCACGACGTGGCGGCTGACGAAGCAGGGATGATGCGAAAGGATTCGCAGGCTCAGGCGGCCGGCACGAAGGACTCGTGTCGGCCGCTTCTTTTCAGTGCAGAACGCCAAGATTCATTCTGTGGGCCTTCGGAAAACTTCGTGGCACGGGTTTCTATAAAGCACACGGGTTGGAAACCGTGCCACGAGGTTTTCCGCAGGCCCCGATCGGGTTTAGAGCAAGCTCACCGCAGCCGTAGCCCGTCGTGTGTAAGCGCAAGCCGTCCGGACGCTGCGGCTTCGCAGGCCGAAAAACGCACTCCGGTCTGCGAAAC
>JBKJRK010000603.1:0-14104 GCA_046593135.1 Tepidisphaeraceae bacterium
TTGCATCGGGCACATCGGATCTCGGTGCGCAGCATGCCGTGGCCACGGTCGTCGATGCGGGCGACGTGGGCGGCGTCGACCGGCTGGTAAAAGCTCGGCCAGCCGGTCCCCGATTCAAACTTCGCCTTCGACTCGAACAAAGGCAGCGCGCACAGGCGGCAGACGTACGTGCCGTGCTTCTTGTTGGCGAGCAGATTGCCGCAGAACGGTGATTCCGTCCCTTGGTACAGAATCACCCGCCGCTCTTCGTCGCTCAGCGACTTGGCCAGTTCTTTGATTTCGTCGTCGGCCAAGGGCGTCAAATCGTAACGGCTGGAAGACGAAGACGGGGATGTTATCGGAACGCGAGCTTGCTCGTCCATCTGGCACCTCATTGATGTGAACGCCGAAACGCCAAGGGCGCCAAGAAAGAGCAGCCAAGAAGAAAAGTAAGGTAGCCGGCGTAAAGAAATCATTGCCCTTCCGTATTCTGCTACTCGGCGTTTTTTCCTTTGCGTCCTTGGCCTCTTGGCGTTCATCCCTTTTTCAACTTTTCCGGGAAATACTTGATCAGTTTCCGCACCTTCGGCATCGACACTCCCGTGATGTATGACTGCGTCGGGTTGCGGGCGGCGTAGTCGTGGTGGTAGGCCTCGGCTTCGTAAAACGCTTCGAGCGGCTCAAGCGTCGTCGCGATCGGACGAGTGAACGCCCCGGCGTCGTTCAACTGCTTGACGTACGCCTCGGCGACGCGGCGCTGCTCGTCGCCGGCGGGGAAAATGGCGGAGCGGTACTGCGATCCGACGTCGTTGCCTTGACGATTGAGCTGTGTCGGGTCGTGGGCGACGGAGAAGAAGATTTTCAGGACCTGGCCGTAGGACGTGCGCGAAGGGTCGTAAGTGATGCGGATCGCCTCGGCGTGGCCGGTGCGCCCGGTGCAGACGGACTCGTAGTCGGCGGTTTCGGGCGCCCCGCCGACGTAACCCGGGACGATGGCGGTGACACCGGCGAGGTCGCGGTACACCGCTTCGGTGCACCAGAAGCACCCCCCGGCCAGCACCGCAGTCACCGCCCCCGGCTCCGGCGTAAGCGGCAGGTCGGCCGCCGGATCGGGGAACTCGTTGGGTGCAATTCGCAGGCTCGTTCCTTCGATGATGCCGCCGAGGGCCATGCGCGTCTCCTTCTTTGCCCATTGTAGCCCGAAAAACGATGCCAGTCGTTTACGACGACCCGCCGACAACAATTGTCGCAACAGGCGACACCGCCACCGCCCTACTCCGCGTTCAGGTCGCGCTCCGACTTACCGCTTCGGGCGCGTCATTTGAAACCGGCCGTTGTCCGCGCCGGATTCGTACGTCGCGTTAAACGCCCGTCCGTCCGCGCTTCCCGCATAACGGTACACGCCGCCCGCGAGCCGGCCGAGGTCTTTTTCGCCTCGGAACGACGTCGCGCCGTTGGTTGCGGGCGTGGTGGTGAGTTCGAGGCTGTAACCCGCGCGCAGGACGGCGAAGAACATCGCGTCGAAGTCGACGTGATACGTTGTCTCGCCCGTCGGTGCGATGATGGCGCGCAGCGACCCGCTGTGGCCGGACCGATCGCTCACCCACGTCCCTTCCCACCGGCCCGCCAGGGGATCACTGTGCTGCGTGGCTGGCAACGACATCTGCTCGCGCACCAACTGCCGCCATTGACGGTCAAACGTACACCCGCCCAGCAGCGGCAGGAGCAGCACCAGCCACAGCAGCGGCGGCGTCGGACATAAAGACGGCCCTTTCTTCGGATCACGGACAAACCGCTCCGCCGCGTGTTTGATCAAATTCTGTCGACGCATGAAGTCCATGTTATGCGCCGCCCGCACCGGCTCCAACGAATTCGGGGTGGTTATCGGACGCCGAGTTGGACGCCGAGAGCATCGGGTGACGAACGTGCGACAAAAGTTACCTGGCGTTCGCGTCGAAGTTTAATAGGGAGATCCTCCAGGATGGTCGAGCACCACTACATGCACCCCCGGCGTGCGTTTACGCTGATCGAGTTGGTCCTCGTTATCGCGACGATCGGCGTGCTGTCGGCGATTGCCATCCCGAGGTATGCGACGGCAATGAACCATTACCGCGTCGACCTTGCCGCCAAACGGGTGGCCGCCGACCTGATGCTCGCCCGCTCGGCGGCGCGGGCGACGGGAGAGGGACAGGTCGTCAACTTCGCCTCGCCCGCCAACGGGTACACGCTCACGGGCATGGCCGCGCCCGACGGGCGCGCGGGGGACTACGCTGTAAGGCTGTCGGCCGAACCGTACAGTGCAAACATCTCTTCGGCCGCTTTCGGCGTGGCGGCGGCGACGTCGGTCCGCTTCACCCGCTTCGGGACGCCCGAAACGAGCGGCGCCATCGTCGTTTCCTCCGGCGACTACCAAAAGACCGTCTCCGTTGACGCCGTCACCGGCCGTGCGGAGGTGCAATGAGCCTCGCACCCATGACGGCCTCTTCACGTTTCGCCGAGCACACAACCCGTGCGCGGTCCGGCGGTTTTACGCTCGTCGAAATGGTGACGAGTTGCGCGATCCTGTCGCTGCTGATGCTCTCCCTCGGGTACGGGTTGAAGCTGGCGCTGATCTCGACCGGCGACGGCGCCGCGATGGCCGCGTCGTCGCTCGAAGCGTCCGACCTCGTCGAGCGCGTGACCGACGACCTCAACGAAGCCACCAACTTCACCGAGAAGACGAGCCAGGCCGTCACGTTTACCGTTCCCGACCGCGGCGCCGACGGCACGCCGGATAAGATCCGTTACGCCTGGTGGCCGACGGGCGGCAACGTGGCGGCCCCTGTTGCCGTCACGATCCCCGCCTTTGCGTTGACGCGCCAGATGAACGACGGGGGCGTTGCGGTCCTCGCCCGCGACGTTCGACAGTTCAACCTGAGCTACCTCTACCGAACGATGTCTCCGGCCGCCGCAGCAGGCGTCATCGCCACCGACCGCCTGCTTGTCGAGAACAACTTGCCTGCGGGTGCAGGCGCCACTGAGCCCACGGTAAACCTCACTAAATGGTTGGGACAGACGTTTCTGCCTTCTTCCCAGCCCGAGATCACTGTAAGTACTTCTTTCTCCATCACCCGCATTGCCCTATACCTCCGATCAGACGGGAGCGACTACGACGGCTTGGTCAGGATCAGCATCCGCACTGCCTCCGGTACTGCCCCGTCGAACACCATCCTGGCTAGCACAGACATAGCGGAAGTTTCACTGACCAGTTCGCTGAATTGGGTCCAGTTCCCCTTCACCAACCTCACCGGCCTGTCTCCGTCCACGCGGTACTCAATAGTCGTCGAGGGCCGCGAAGGCGCACCAAGCACCGCGAACTGGTGCGCGGCGGGACGAACGGCCGGCGGCACCATGCCGCCAAATTCGGCGACGTTCTTATCCATAAACCAAGGAGGCGCTTGGACCTCGATACCCAGTAGCAGCCTGCGCTACCGCATCTACGGGACAACATCTCCGTGAACATGAACCCGTTTCGCACAACTTCGCGCCCTCCGGGCTTCACGCTCGTCGAGGCGACCATGGCGGTCGTCATCGTCTCGAGCGTTCTCGTCGCGGCGCTCGGCACGCTCGGCGCGATCAGCCGCGCACGGGTGATTCAGGTGGAGCGGGCGGCGGCGGTGCACCTTGGGGAACAGCTGTTGGCGGAAATCGTCCAGTGCTACTTCGAAGAGCCTGGCGGCAGCGCCGCCCTCGGCGCGGACGCCGGCGAAACGGCGAGAAACCTGTACGACGACGTCGACGACTACGAAGGGTGGGAAATCACCCCCCCGACGCAGCGCGACGGAGCCGCCATGACAGAATACGCCGGCTGGAAAGTGAGCATCAGGGTCGGATACGCGCGCGTTAGCGATCCCTTTGTCACCGAGATTACCGCAACAGACCTCAAGCGAATCAAAGTCACCGTAACGACCGCCGGCGGCGCATCGTTCGACCTGTACGGGCTACGCACGAAAAACGGTGCCTACGAGCAATTGCCGACCGTGACAACGTCTTATCTCACCTTCGGCGGCGTCTCGGCGAAAGTTGGGGAACGGGGCAGGACGATTTATGGCGGGTCTCACCCGCTGAACGTGACGACCAGCCAGTAACCGCTTATGACAAACAGCCCCCGTCATTCTCGACCCCTCCGCCGCTGCGGCTCCATTTACGCGATGGTGTTGGGCATGTCGATGCTGATCACGGTCATCGGCCTCGGCGCGCTGGCGACGCAGCGGGTCACGACGCGCGCCGCCAACGCCGCCACCGACTGGCAGGAAAGCGGCGTGCTGGCGTTCTCGGCCGTCGAGCACGCCGTCGCCAAGCTCGGCGCCGACGCCGTCGCCGCGCCCACGACGTGGCGAGACGCTTACAGCAGCGGCGCTGTTGCGTTCTCTACAAACTTCGGCCGCGGCACGATGAAGTGGGTGCTGGTCGACGAAGACGACGGGCTGCTGAACGACGACTACTGCGACACGATGAAGCTCTACGGCGTCGGCATGGTCGGCTCGACCAAGCGGGTGTACAGCGTCCAACTCGGCACCGGCGGCGGCGGGATCGACGCCCTGCGGACCGCGTTTCATGCGGCCGGCGGGGTCGCCCTGAACGGCCCGACCGTTGTTGTTGGGGGCCCAGTTTCCACCAACGGCAACCTCACCAACGCCGCCAACCAGCGCGGCTCGGCCGGCAACGAAGTCGCCGGCGCCGGCGGAACCTCTTCGCCCGCCAAGCAAATGCCCGGCGCCACAGCTTTCGACACCTACAAGTCGCGCTCCACAACGATCGGCACTTTCGTCGCCGCCGGCGGGACGATGCAGCCGGGCACCCTGTCCGCCGCCGACAACCCCTACGGCGACGAGAACGCCGACGGCATCTACTACATTCGCCTGCCCGACACGATCTCGACGCTGACGATCAGTGCCTCCCACATTTCCGGAACGCTCCTCGTCGAAGCCGCCGCGGGGAGCATGAACCAGACTGTCGTGATCGACGGCCCGCTGCTTTGGGAGCCGAGTCGTGCCAGCCTGGCGAGCATGATCACAAAAGGAATCCGCACGATTTGGGTGAACGGCAGCATCACTCCCTACGACGGCGGGCCGTCGGAGTTGCGCGGGCTGTTCCACACGATCGACTCGACCGACGTGCAGTTCAACAACGCAACTTTCCTTAAGGGTTGCTGGATCGCCGACGGAACGATCACGACGAGCGGCGCGGTGGGCGTCACCGCGACGCCGAGCCTTCTGACGACCGTGCCGTTGGGCTATTCGAAAGGGACGCTCATTACACCCGTCGCAGGGTCGTGGAAGTGGGACGCGCCGCCGAACGGGATAAACTGAGAATTGTCCCTGCACGGGGGCAAGCCGACCCTGCGGGCCGTCGCGGATCCCGAATCAGGTCAAATCAATACGAGCGAACATGAACTTGCACGAATTCGTGTCAATTCGTGTCCCGCATTTTGACGGTGGGAGGATGCGCGCGCAGGCAAAAGGTGTAGCAATTTGGTGGAATGTTAGACAGTCAGGTCGTCAAGAAGGCTACTCGCGGCCAACTGCAGCGATGCGCTAGCGGAGCGGGTGCCGAAGTGTTTGCCGGTGATCACTTGGCCGCTGGTGGGCGTCAGGCGGTGGTAGCCGATGGACGGGGCCGTGAGCGTGCGGCCGGTGGGGAGCACGATCCGCACGGTGCGCTGGCCGGCGACGAGTCCGCTCAACGTGTAATTGCCGGCGGAATCGGTCGTCGCCGTGCGCTCGCCGGTGTCGTAGCCGCCGTTGCCGTTCTTGTCGTCGTACACGCGGACGCCCGAAAGACCCGATTCGCCGGTGTCGAGGTTGCCGTCGCGGTCGGCGTCGTTGAAGACCCGGCCGGCGATGGAGGCGTTCTTGAAATTGGCGAAGTTTTTCCCGGCGGCGCTCGCGTTGGCGGCAACCGTAACGATCGGGCTGCTGGCGGTGCGGGCCCAACTGCTCTGGTCTACCTCGCGGACGTTGTATGTGCCGGCGGCTAAGCCGGTGAAGCTGTACGTTCCGCTGGTTCCGGTGAAGAGGTTCTTTTCGCCGGAGTCGTACGCGCCGTTCTTGTTTGCATCAAGGTAAACGCGCCATCCCGACAAGGCGGGCTCGCCGGTGTCCTTGACGCCGTTACCGTTCAAATCATTGAAGACCGTCCCGGCGATGCTGGCGCCGGTCGAAGACGAGGGAGGCGCGGCGAGGACAGTGTTGTTGCGTGAGGCGACGTTGCTGACGGCCCCGCCGTTGTCGGTCGCCTGGGCGTAATACGTGTACGTCGCGGGTGCGAGGCCGGCGGTGGAGAAAGTTGTCTTGAAGCCGTCGGAAGGCGTCGTGTCCGTGCCGACGAGCGCGTCGCCGCCGGCACTGGTTTGCAGCCCGGCGGTTCCGTTGGTTTCGCGGTAGAAGGCGATCTGCTTGACGCTCCCGTCGGCGTCGCTGACGCCGGACGCGGTGAGCGTCACGCTTCCGCCTGCCGTCACGGGGTCGGGTGTATCCACGACGCTGCCAACCACCGGGGCGGTATTCGCCCGGCGGTTACCGAAGTTGAGGCCCGTCCGGCTCGTGCCGGTGTCGACGAACACCGTGTGCGCGTAGGCGAGCAGCGTCGGCTCCGGCCCGGCCATTGCGGTGATGCTATTCAATTCAGACACGACGACGTCTGGCACATGCCAGTTGTCGCGGGTGCCGTTGTTCGCTTCATCTGCCCGGCTACTCGCGCCCGCTAAACCTTTGGGCGCGTCGGGCGTGCCGACGAGATCGCCGACATAAGGCGAAGGTCCCGCTGCCAGCGTCGCGCCGGCGTCAACGACGGCCGAGTAGGCGTCCGCCGCGGAATAGCTGACGGCGTAGCCGAGGTCGACCATCGCGCCAACGGTCACGGCGCTGAGGGGGTTGCTTCCGCCGTTCAGATAGCCGGTCATCAACTCGTTGCCGAACGTTGTTTCGCGCCAGTGACTGCCCACGGTGCCGGCCCCCCCGTTGCCTTCAACCGGCACGGACGAGCCGGCGGTCGAGAAGATCGAGTTGTAGCGTGCGACGGCATTGGAGCCGATGTAGCGGGGGTCGGCGGTGCCGAGGCCTTGGATCAATCCCTTGGAGTCCCAAATCGTTCCGAAGCCGAGCACGTGTCCCATCTCGTGGAGGATGACGCGCGTGAGCTGTCCGTCGGCTTCGAGCTGGGTCAGGTCTTCGGAGTCGAATTCCATGAAGCCCTTGAAGGGAAGCGTGGTGCCGGTCCGGAAGCCGGTGGGCGCCGCCTGCCCGAGCACCCCGCCGCGCCCGTCGATGCTGGGGGCCGACGCGGTGATGCGGATGTCGTCGATGATGACGCCGCCGTCGCTGACGTCGGGGACGTCGCCGACGATGATTTGCGCCCACCGGTTGGCAGCTTCGGTGAACGCGGCGCGCTGGCCGGGGGAGAGCGTGCTGTCGGGGAACGCGACGTCGATCTTAAACGCCGAACCCGAGCTGAGCCCTGCCGGCCCGGGCGACGTCTGCGTGTAGCCGGAGGCGATTTCCTCTACGACGTAGTAAGTGCCGGGGGCGAGGTTGGTGAACGTGTAATTGCCGCTGGCGTCTGTTTGGGTAGACCTCTCGACGCTCTCGCGGACGCCGTTGCGATTGACGTCGAGGAAGACGGTCCAATTGGGCAGCGCGGCTTCGTCGGTGTCGCGGACGCGGTTGCCGTTGGCGTCGTCGAAAATTTTTCCGCTGACGGAGCCGGGCGGGATGCTCGTGTCGCCGGTGAGCTTTACCTCGTCGATCCAGACGCCGCCGCCCTCGTTGGTGACGGACGAGTCGGAGTCGAAGCGGAACTCGACGTCGAGGTCGGTCTTTCCGGCAAAGGCGCTGAGGTCGATGGACTTGTTGCGCCAGCCGGCGGCGGCGAAGTTGCCGCTCTCGCTGAACAAGGTGGTACGGGCGCCGGCGCCGTCGATGACGGAGACGTTGAACGTGTCGTAACCCGCCTCGCTGTTAAGGAAGTAGTCGAACGAAAGCGTCGCGACCTTCAGGCCGGCGAGCGAAAGGTTTTCGCGGAGAAGGGAATTGCCCTGATTGTTCTGATACCCGCTGGCCGCGCTGACGCCGCCCTGCAACGCCGAGGCGAACGCGCTGTGGCTGCCGACCGAGGCGCGAACGGTATTGATGCCCCAGCGGGTTGACGCGTTCGTGCCGTCGGCGGTCTTGTTCGTCCAGCCGTTGAGAAAGTCGCTTTCGAATCCCGAGGAAAAGACCGTCGTGGCAAAAAGGACGCGTGATTCAAGCTGCTCGACCGCACGACGGAAGCCGCGGACAAGGCAAGCGCGGCCACGGGCGTGAACGTGCAGAGGTCGTGCCGCGCGGTCAAAACGCATCGTATCTGACTCCAAGGAACTGAAACGTCGTGGCAAAGTGATCCCTACTCCTGTGTTTCCGACATTTTTTTTACTTTTGCGCCTTAGCGTTTTCGCGGCAACGCGAAGCTGAGCTTCTGCCCGTTTGCCGCCGCGAAACGCTGGCGGTGAGCAATCCTACAAACTCACTATGCCGACGCGTTACGCTCGTGCGATGGTGCCGGTTCTCTCGCTCCGCAACAAAATGCAGAATCCGTAGTTAGCCATTACCACGACACGCGACACCTGTTGTGGGCATCACAGCAGGAGTTCATTTGGGCATTGGTAGATTCGCCAGCTTACCACTACTCCTTACTTCACAGGGAGTTGCTCGATTGCACGGTACACGGCGTCGTGGGATGTCGTCCACCATAATTGTTGGTGATGATGGACCGTACAGACCACTGGCTGACCCGGCCAGACGAGCTGAAAGTCACTGCTTCCCGAAAGGTTATCGATCAGCCCGCCCAAGAAACTGGCAAATTCCTCAGCGTGCCCCGCTCCGAATTCTATCGCGGCTCCATTGGTCAGCGGAGCAAGCGCTTCCGGGTCGATCTCGACCGCCCGTAATAGTCCGGGCATCCAGTCGCGGCTACCGAAATCCAGTTCATAGGCCCAATGACTACGCGGCATCGCCCAAACGACGCCGGGCATCCGCCCTGTCCAGGCACGCAAGGTTAGTTCCACCAAAGTTTTGCGACAAGGCTCCGGTACCTGACGAGTCATCAAGAGCGCGTCGGCGCGGATGGTCGGATCGGGCCGGGCAACCCATCCTACCGTGTGCGTCACCACGCCAGGCGGAAAACCGAATGAGCCGCTGTTGTAGTACAGGCTCTGCAAGCCCTGCTCAAGCAAGGTTTGCAGCACTGTATTGTATTCGACGATCCTCGCCATCTTCGTTGCCTGCCATTGGCGACATGCCACTTTGCCAATAACTTTACGCCATAAAGCGACCCACCTTGGATCATCCTAACCGGCCCGTTCTGTCAAGGCGATGTGGTGATGCGTTGTCTAACTCCTCAAGCTCTCCGCCTTTTCGGACGATGCGGTAGTCAGAGAGGTGTGGAATGGCTCTAAAGATCGCAAGCGTGGACCATCCTGTTTCCCCGACAATTCCGCCGACCGCCGAATCCGCGCCGGCCGCGGGCGAATCGCGCCGCAAAGGCGGCGACGGACCCGACCGACGAAACAATAGAGTCGACCGCCGGACCGGTTTGGAGCGCCGGCAGGTTCCTGCCGCCGACGCCGGCTACACCGGTCCGGAACGGCGGAGCGGCGACGACCGCCGCGACGACACCGGCCTCGAACGCCGCCGCGGCCCCGGCCGCCGGCGCAGTGACGACCGCAAAGCCGCAGAAGAGGGCGAGATGACCAACGAGCAGTTCGAATTTGTAATGGCGATCGAGACCTACAAGAAGGTCAACAAGCGGATGTACCCCACCTGGACCGAGATCCTCGAGATCGTCCGCCAACTCGGCTACAAAAAAGTCGGCGCCCGATCGATCAAGCTCGACGTGCCGGAGCCGGAGATTGAACAGGCGTAACACCCACTTAAGACAACAATATTTAGACGGCCGCGAGACGAAGGTCTCGCCGCCGTTTCGTTTGGTGTAACGGCGGTAGACGCGCTTCGTGCAACTTCTGTCACATCACGTCGCAAAGATCTCGGTACCGTCCAACACTGGCACCGCAAACTTCGCGTCGCACTTCGGGCAGCTTTCGCGGGTCACGACCCGTCGGCGCCCGCAGCCGGGGCATTTTTCGAGGGCGGGCCAGGCCGGGAGGGAGAGCAGGGTCAGTGCGCCCGCAGGGCCGAGCAGGAAGTTGGCGGCGGTCCAAGCTGCCCGCCGACGGGGGGGAAAGTCATAACGGCCAGCGAGGATGAACGTGAACGCCGCCCATACAAGCCCGCTCACGAGCGAGAGGACCAGCGAGAGACGAATATTCCTGTCTTCTAGCAACGCCGATAGGGAGTCGTCTCGCTGGAACGCGACAAAGCCGATCATGCCTGCCAAGCCAAGCGGCGGCGCTGTCAAACCGATAATCGACGATTCAACTGTTTCGTCGCGGGGGGTAAACGTTAAGGGGATCGCGGGTAATTCGTGCCGCGCGACGACTTCGCCTGCCGACGTCAACTCCACGAGTTGCTGTGGCCGCATGCCGGCTTCGCCCTTGCGCCGGGCCGGGAAGTAGCGGAGGAAGTAGCGTCCGGGGTCGCCCCGCCGCGACACAGTGACCGAGGCATAATCGTCGGCTTCGCCGTGTTCGAGCGGAGTCGTGAATACGAGTTGCCCGTCGAACGTCCGGACCGACACGGCCTCGGACGTCAAAATCGCCGTGAACAGCGGCGGAACCTGTGTGGGCGGTGTCGGATCATGTTGCGCGCCGGCATCCGCCGACGTATCCCGGAGCGCATCGCCGACGGACAGGAAACGCTGTCCTGGCGGCGCCGTGAACTCTGGGAGAACCTGCTGATGGTCGAAATCAATCCGGTAGATCGCCGACGGGAACGCCAGCGTCACCGACTGCTCCATCTTGTACCGGCTTCGCGCCCAGAGGCGCTCATGGTACGGGCTGTCGAATCGTTGAGCGGGCGGACCCTCCGAAGCGGGCGAGAAACCGGCCGGGCCGAGGTAGCCGACCCGACCCGCGGTCGTCGGGTCGTAGCCAACGAAGTGGCGGGCTGCTTGGACGTAATACCACGTCACGCGCTCACGCGAATACAAATTGGCGAAGAAGCGTCCTTCTCGGCGATAGGTTTGGCGCCATCGGTCGTGCCAATCTCGATCGTCGAGCCACAACGACACGTCGCCGTCGTTAGCGCCCAAGGCAATAAACAACTGCCCGTCCTTCACGGCGTGGGGAACCGGGTTTCCGGCCAGATCGGTCGTGCCGGCTACGCCGGTAGACCGCCGCTTGACGCGGAGGACATGCCCGTTGGCGTCGAGCACGTAATCAGTGCTTTCCCAATTGCCCGGCGCTTTAGGGATCAGTTCCAACAACACACCAACGCCCACTCCGCCGAGCAGGACGATACCGGCGAAGACGGCGAAGCCCAGCGTCGCTTTCGCGAGGCGTGGCTGACGGTCGTAGTGGCCGCCGGCGAGGAAGCACCCCCACGCCGCCACCGCCAGGACCGCGACGGCAATGACGATTATCAGAATCGCCCAGCCGAAATCGGGCACGACGAACGTCGCGATGGACGCCAGCACGGCCAGAGCCGCCACCACGATCCGGCTGCCGTACCAGCGCGCCTCGCGCAGGCCGATGAGAAGCCCGCCGAAGTAGAACGCGACGCCCCCCAGGAGATCGGTGAGTCCCGGCAAGGTCATGCCCGCCGAGAACGGCGCCGGCACGCGCGTCGCCACCCACGCCACGGCCGCCGCGAACGGCAGCCCGACGGCCAGCGCGTAAAGCATCAGCCCCGCCACGATCTTGTAGAGAAACAACTGCGTTCGCGACACGGGGCGGTGGGTGAGGAAGGCCCACTGGTCGAGCCGCTTCTCACCCAACACTTGCGCCAAGGCGATCATGATCGCAACGGCGGCGGCGATCGATGCGGTGACGCCTTGGAAGTCGTCGTCAAGCAGCGGCGTACCCGGGCGGGCGTAGCTGCCGGTGCTGTAATAGCCGGAACCGCCGCGGTGTTCCCATAGCAGGTACGCCACGCCGACCGCCATCGCGAGCAAGCCGAGCCCGGCCCATTTCAGGTTCTGGCGGAGTTCTTTCCAGATCATCGCCTTGGCGGGATTCATGCCGCCCCCCTTTCAGTATCGCCCGCCGGGCGGCTCGATGCTTCCAGCGCCGCCGTGTCTTGTAGGAAGAAACCTCCGACGCCCCGGTCGCCGAGATAGCCGATGATGGCGTCTTCGAAGCTCACGGGGATTTCTTCAACCGATGAAGCGCCGAGCGAGCGGAGGAGGCGCTGTGTCTCGTCGTCAACGTTGGCGATCGTCACACGCAGTTCGTTCAATGTTCGCCGGGCGTGCAAAAGGCCGCGGATTGGCGGCAGTTCTGGCGGCTTGCTCGCGAATTGCAGCACGAACTGGCTCACGCGGCTCCGAAACGTTTCCAGCGGACATTGCGCCTTCAACACGCTACGGTCCAAGACGCCGACGTAATCGGCGACGCGTTCGACGTCGGACAAGAGGTGCGACGAGAACAGGATCGTGCGGTCGGCCCGGCGGGTGACGTAAATCATCGACTCGAGCAGCGACCGCCGGGCGACGGGATCGAGGCCGAGGGCCGGGTCGTCGAGGATCAGCAACTCCGGCTCGGGCGCGAGCGTGAGCGCCAGCGACAGCCCCGCCCGCTCGCCGCGTGACAGGTCGCCGGCCTTGGCGGTCGGGCTGAGGCGGAAGTGATCCGTGACGGCCCGGAAGATTCTGTCGTTCCAACTCGGGAAAAAGCTCCGCTGAAATTCGCCGCACTCGCGCACGCGCATCCACCGGTACAATGCGTGGCTTTCCGACATGTACCCGACCCGCGCCCGCACGGCCGGCGGCAGCGACCGGCTGTCATAGCCGAGCACCGACGCCGAGCCGCGCGACGGCTCGATGAGGCCCATCAACATGCGAATCGTCGTCGTCTTGCCCGAACCGTTCCGGCCCAGAAAAGCGTACACGCACCCGCGCGGCACCTTAAGGTCGATGGCATCGACCGCTTTCTTCAACCCGAAGTAGCGTGTCAGACCCTGGGTTTCGATGACCAGTTCCCCGGCCGTGACCGTCGGCACGGGGGCGGCGGAACCGACGGGCGTTTCACTCATGACCGCCTCGCTTGGTGGGTTGGATTTCGCGGTTCTTGTCGCTTCAGCGCGCGAAGCCGTTTGTCGAGGGCGTCGCGGACGTCCGCCGGTTCGATGCCCAGAAACAATGCTTCGTTCACCAGATTGTCGATCGCAAGATCGAGCCGGCGGCTTCGCTCGGCGTCGGAATACACCTGCCGCCGCTCGGTGATGAAAACGCCCTTCCCCTGCCGCGCCTCGGCGACGCCGTCGCGGACAAGTTGGCCGTAGGCACGGGCGACGGTGTTGGGATTCAGGACGAGGCGCTCCGCCAGTTCGCGGACGCTGGGAAGTTGGTCCTCCGGCCGCATCGCCCCACTTACGACGGCGTGACACACCTGCTCGACGATCTGCCGGTAGATCGGAATGCTACTACCGGTCGAGATGTGAAGGTCAACGCCCACCGTCACTCCTTACTGTGCTAGTACTAATAGTACAGTAGTACAGATGGATGTCAATAGAATTTTTGCGAACAGCCCGGCGAAGGCTTGGGGTGGGCGTGAGAATCAATCGAAATCCGTATTACCGATGAAGGCCGTATGATTGCGTCGGCATGGATCAAGCCGGCTCTTCCCACGCACCGACTCTGTCAAAACGCCGAAACAACGTGTCTTACATTGGTTGGGCCCTGTTGTTCGGGGTAACCGCAGCCGGACTTGCATTTTTACTGGCGGACGTCGGGCGGGTGCGCGAGTCGAGACTCCGCGCACAGCAGTCGTGCCTCGACTACAACCCGCCGCCGGAGCGCGTCGTGTACGACGAGCAATCCGACCGGGCGGCGGAACTTCTAAAGAATCCGGGAGGCCACGTCGCAATTCGGGCGGCATCGACGGCGGGTTTACCCGTAGCGGGACACGTCCCTTTGACGTGGCGTGCGATGCGGCAGTGGGCGATGCCGACCGCGCCGGAGCCGCGGGACGCGGTGCTGTTCCTTCACGAACGGG
>JBKJRK010000018.1:0-3079 GCA_046593135.1 Tepidisphaeraceae bacterium
GGGTGGAAGTGGGAATTGAAAGGGTGTTTAGCTGACCCCATGTCCCAACACGCCATGGGGCGATCGCATCTGGCAACTCGTAGAACACCGCTCAAAAGATACCTATGCGATCGCCCCGCGACACGCTACGTGCAGCCACAGTCTTATCGGACGTTGCACTTCCTTCCGCCAACTCGCCGATAGGTTCAGCGGTGTCGGCACTGCGCCACGCCGCACGCATGACATCGACACCCCTCGGACATTCCATTGTCGCCCCGCGCGACTTCGTTGCGGGCGCAGCCCTGCCATTGTCAGTCCGCGAAGCAAAGCATGCCGGCTGGCTGACGCCGACCTGCATCGCTCTGGCGGCGCTCGCACTCGGCCTGGCTCTGGAGGTGAACCTCGGCCAGTACCATCGCGCGGCCATGCCCTGGCTGACGCTCTCACTCGTTGCTTGCGTGGCCGCTTCGGTGACGCCGAACGTGGGGCGCCTCACGCTTGCCGGCTGGCGGCCGGACCAGTTGGTCCTGGCGATCGCATTAACAGTTCAATTTGCCCTGCTGTACGTCCGCGACCCCGCCGTCACGTTGAAAATTACAGGGCCGGATGATCTGGCCCCCTTCAAGGCGGGCGTCGCCTTGGCGGCGGCGCTGGTCGCGGTCGGCGTGTCCGCCACGCGTGCGGCGCGCCTCGCCGTCCCGATGCTGCTCCTGGCCCACCTCGCGCTCGGCGTGTGGATCATTCGCGCCACGCCGGCGCCCGGCATCGACGTCTACGTCTTCCAACACGACGCCTGCGACGCGCTGTTGAACGGCGTCAACCCCTACGCCATTACGTTTCCCGACGTCTATCACGGCAAGCTCCCCGTTTACGCGCCCGGCCTGGCCGAGAACGGGCGACTGAATTTCGGCTACCCGTACCTGCCGCTCACGCTCCTCCTCGCCCTCCCCGGTCATCTGCTCGGCGATTTCCGCTACGCGCAGCTCCTGGCCATGACCCTCGCCGGCGCTCTGCTCGCCTACGCCCGCCGGGGCGGGGGTGGGGATGACAAGGTGACAATAGGACAAGGGGACAAGGTGATGGAGGCGGAACCTTCTCGCCTTGTCACCCCTTCACCTTGTCACCATGTCTCCTCCCCTCCCCCCGCCGCGCGGAGCGTTGCGGCGGCCGCGATGCTGTTGTTTACGCCGAGGGGCTTCTTTGTCCTGGAAGCCGGATGGACCGAGCCGTTTGTGATCCTCCTGTTAACGGCCACGGTCTTTGCCGCGTGCCGGCGGGGAACGGTGTGGGGCGTCGCATCCGCCATAGCCTTTGGGCTGATGCTGGCGAGCAAGCAGTACATGATTCTCGCGTTGCCGCTGGTGCTGCTCCTGCCGATCCCGCGGAAGGCAGGCCGTTTGGCGGCGTTCGTCATCATTGCAATTGTCGTTGCGGCGGCAGTGACGTTGCCGATGGCGTTGTGGGACGTGAAGGCGTTCATCCACAGCGCCGTGACGCTGCAGTTCCAGCAGCCGTTCCGCGCTGATGCGCTGAGCTACCTCGTGCCGCTTCGCGCCGGCGGGACGACCGCCGTGGCCTGGACGTCTTTCGCCTGTGCCGCGGTGGCGGGCCTACTCGCCCTGTGGCGATGCCCCCGGACGCCGGCGGGATTCGCCATCGCGTTCGCCCTGGTTTTCTTCGCGTTTTTCGCGACGAGCAAGCAAGCGTTCTGCAACTACTACGCGCTCGTCCTGGCCGCGATGTGCTGCGCCCTGGCGGCGACGCCGGGCGTGCCGCGCCTCCGGCCGGTCAAGCCGTGAATCTGCATTTTGAAATCTGTAATCTCAAATCCGAGATTTGAGATTACAGATTCAAACGATCTCCCACCCCTTGCGATATTCGCGCTTGATAAGGCGCTGCGCCTCGGGCGAATTCGTCACCTGAAGCTTGGGTCCGTCCCACTCGATCTTCTTACCCGCGCGGTAGGCGACGGTGCCGAGCAAGATGGCTTCGCTCAGCGGGCCGCTGTAGCCGAAGTTGCAGGTCGTGGCGGCGGGGTTGTTGACGCGGCAGGCTTCGACCCACTCGGCGTGGTGGCCAATGGACGCAGGGATGGTCGGCTTGGGCGGTTGGAAGTCGGCGAAATCTTTCTCAGGGAACAGCTTTAGCTTGTCGTAGTTGGCGGCGAGTTTTCCCTTGTCGCCGACGAAGACCACGCCGTCGCTCCACGCCGTAGGGTCCAAGCCCCACTCCGCGTACGTCGCGGGCTTTCGGCCGCCGTCGTACCACGACATTTTCACCGGCGGCTGCTCGCCGCGGGCGGGGAACTCGTAGTGGGCGATCATCCATTTCGGGCAGCCGTCCTGATCAACCGGCGGGCCTTCGGCGGCGACGGTCGTCGGGTACTTGAGGTCCAAGGCCCAGAACGGCAGGTCGACGTAGTGGCAGCCCATGTCGCCGAGGGTGCCGTTGCCGAAGTTCCACCACCGCCGCCACGTCGCGGGGAGCCACTCGGTGCTGTACGGCCACTCCTGTGCGGGGCCGAGCCAGGTGTCGTAGTGCAGGCCGGCGGGCGCCGGCGGAAATGGCGCGGCCGGCTTAGGGCCGTTCGCGCCCCATTCCTTCGTGATGAAAACATGCACCTCGCGCACCGGCCCGATGGCGCCGCTGCGAATCAGTTCAACGACCCGGCGGTAATTGTCCTTGGCATGAATGTTCGTGCCCATCTGCGAGACGAGCTTGCGCTTTTCCGCTTCTTCCGTGACACGCCGGGCCTCGAAGACGTTGTGGGCGAGCGGCTTTTCGCAGTACACGTGCTTCCCCAGGCCGAGCGCCATCATCGTGGCCGAGGCGTGCGTGTGGTCGGGCGTGGCGACGACCACGGCGTCGAGGTTCTTCTCGGCCTCGAACATCTTTCGAAAATCAGTGTGCTGCGTGGCGTCCGGGCAGTCGGCGGCGGCGTCGGCAATGTATTTCTCGTCAACGTCGCAGATCGCGACGACTTGAACGCCCGGGATTTTCAGCATCTCGTTCAGGTTGGACCGGCCGCGGTTCGCCACGCCGATGACGGCCACTTGCAGCCGCTCGTTGGCCGCCACCGCGCGGGCCGCTTCGCCGCGGG
>JBKJRK010000184.1:0-3856 GCA_046593135.1 Tepidisphaeraceae bacterium
CGCGGGTTCGACCTGTCGATCCTCGACCGCGGCTTCGGCGACGACGACGGGCGGATGTTGTCGTGGTTCCGCGAGGCGCGGACGTTCGGCGCGGTGTTGCCGAGCAACTCGCCCGGCGTGCATTCGCTGTGGATCCCCGCGATCGCGATGAAAACGCCGATCGTGCTGAAACCGGGGCGTGAAGAGCCCTGGACGCCGTTACGCGTCATCGAAAGCCTTGCCGCGGCGGGTGTGCCGCGCGAAGCTTTCGGGTTCTACCCGACCGACCACGGCGGGTCGGGCGCGTTGCTCCAGGCAGTGGATCGCTCGATGCTCTTCGGCGACGCCTCGACCACGAAGGCCTGGGCACACGACCCGCGCGTCGAATTGCACGGACCCGGCTACAGTAAAGTCATCCTCGGCGCCGACGCGGCTGACGAGTACGAGAAACACCTCGACCTCATCGCCGGCTCCATCGCCGCCAACGGCGGTAGGTCGTGCATCAACGCTTCGAGCGTGTGGACGCCTAAAAACGCCGACGCCATCGCCGAGGCCCTCGCGAAAAAGCTCGCGACCGTTCAGGCCCTCCCCGCCTTCGACGAAAACGCCCAGATCGCCGCCTTCGCCAACCCCGCGATGGCCGAACGGATGAACGCGATGATCGACGGCGCGATGCAGACCCCGGGCGCGGTCGACCTCACGGAGAAATTCCGCGGCACGCCCCGGCTGGTGAAGAAAGGCCGGGTCGCCTGGCTTCTGCCGACGATCATCCGCTGCGGCCGCGAGCATCCATTGGCCAACAAGGAATTCCTGTTCCCGTTCGCCGCCGTCGTCGAATGCCCGCAGGACGAAATCGCCGACGCCATCGGCCCGACGCTCGTCGGCACGCTGCTGACAAAAGACAAATTGCTCATCCGTCGTGCGATGGCTTCCGGGCACATCGACCGGCTCAACGTCGGCCCCATCCCCACGTATCAACTGAGTTGGGACCAGCCGCACGAGGGCAACCTGTTCCAGCACCTGTACCGCCAACGTGCGTTCCAGCTCCAGGAAATGCGGAATACTGAATGATGAATGCAGAATCAGGAGCAACAGCGGGCTAACGTTGTTTGTGTCCCATTCGTTCTGAAACTCAGTATTCCGCACGCATCATTCAGCATTTCTTCACATGATTTCTCCCAACGGCGAACATTCCCAATCGATCCCGGGCTCCGGCGTTGAAGTCGTATTCGGTGCAGGCAATCTTGCTCGAATTGGTGAGATCGCGAAGGCACAAGGCGCGTCGAGAATCCTGCTCGTTACCGACCCGGGCATTGAGGAAGCCGGGCACGTCGAGCGGGCCGTGCGGACGTTGTATCGCGCGGGATTCCCGGTGCGTGTGTTTGATGAGGTCGCCGAAAATCCGACGACCGTTCATGTCGGCAAAGGCGTCCTTGCCGCCCGCGCGTTCAAACCGGACCTGATCATCGGCCTGGGCGGCGGGTCGGCGATGGACTGCGCCAAGGGTATTAATTTCATGTTCACCAACGGCGGGCGCATGCAGGACTACTGGGGCACCGGCAAGGCGACCCAGCCGATGCTCCCGCTCGTCGCCGTCCCGACCACCGCCGGCACCGGCTCCGACGCCCAGAGCTACGCCCTCATCACCGACCCCGACACCCATCAAAAGATGGCCTGCGGCGATCCCAAAGCCCTGCCGCGCGTCGCGCTGCTCGACCCCGAGTTGACTGCGACGCTGCCCCCGAAAGTCGCCGCCGCGACGGGCATCGACGCGGTGGCCCACGCCGTCGAATCATCCGGCTCGACGAAACGGAACGATATTTCCCGTCGCCTGTCCCTCGAATCCTGGCGACTGCTCGAAGCGTCGTTCGAGCGGGCGATGCGTGACCCGTCCGACGTCGGCGCCCGCCAAGGCATGCTCCTCGGCGCCCATCTCGCCGGAGCCGCGATCGAGAATTCCATGCTCGGCGCCGCCCACGCCCTGGCCAACCCGCTGACCGCCCTCTGCGGCGTCGTCCACGGCGTCGCGGTCGGGCTCATGCTCCGGCACGTCATTCGCTTTAATTCGGAAAACAACGCGACACCCTACGGCGACCTCCTACCCGACGCCAGGGCCTTAGCCACGCGCATCAGCGCGATGCTCGCCGCCGGCGACTTGCCGAATACCCTCGCGGCAATCGACGTGCCCGAGTCGAAGCTCCCGGAGCTTGCCAAGTTGGCCGCCACGCAATGGACCGCAACGTTCAACCCACGCAAAGTCGGCGAACACGAATTGCTCGCCCTTTACCGCAAAGCTCTGTAGCCGCATCGCCTCCGGCGACCTGCGCCATACGCCCCGAGGCGACGCAAGCGTCGCGGCTAAGGGGGAGTGCGAATCGCTTCGGCGAATTCCGTTCAGATTTCTTTCCGCACCCGACTCTGCAATCCTTCGTGCAGCTTCTTTGTGACCGGCCCGCACTGGTTGCCGCCGACCGGCTTGGCGTTCCAGGTCGATATCCAACTGATTTCGCGCGTCGTGCTGGTGATGAAAATCTCATCCGCCGATTTGGCTTCGTCTTCGCGGAGCAGGCGCTCGTCGAGGGGAATGCCCAGTTCGGCGGCGACTTCGAGCAACGCGGCACGGGTGATGCCGGGGAGGACTTTGGGGCCGACAGGATGGGTCACGACGCGCCCGCCGACCACCGCCCAGAAGTTGCTCGCGGAGCATTCGGAGACAACCCCGTCTTCGGTGAAAACGGCCTCGTCCGCACCTTTCTCGACGGCTTCGTTCTTCGCCAGCACGTTCGCGAGCAGAGCGATCGACTTGATCCAGCACCGCTTCCACCGCTCGTCCGGCACGCTCCACAGCTTGGCCCCTTCGCCTTCCCCGGGTGGGGCAAGTTTGGGCAGCGGGCGGGCGTAAAAATAGAGCGTCGGCTTGCACCCGCCTTCGGGGAACAGGTGGTTGCGGGGACACACGCCGCGGGTGAGCTGGAGGTAGATCATCCCCTCGCCGACGCCGGTCCTGGGGATGAATTTGCGGATTTCGCCGGCCAGCGCGTCGATCGCCAACGGCATTGGAATCTTAATGCCGGTCGCGCTCTTTCGGAGGCGTTCGAGGTGCTCGACAAGCGTAAACGGCTTGCCGTCGTACAGGCGGACGACTTCGTACACGCCGTCGGCGAACTGCGACCCGCGGTCTTCGACGCCGGGGCGGGCGTCGGAAAGGGGGATGGTTTCGCCGTTAAACCAGATCAGCTCATTCATGGGATTATCCAACCGGCATTTCTGAAAACTATGCGGGGGCCGCCTCCATCATATAATCCAATCGCCCCGATGGCCTCCACCGCCGCAAATAATCCCGCGCAACCCGCTCCTGCTTGGGACGCCGCCCTGCTGGCCAACCCCCACGCCGTGGCGGACAAGCGGAGCCGCGTGCAGCGGATGTTCGCCGCCATCGCCCCCAGCTATGACCTCAATAACCGCTTGCACAGCCTGTGGATGGATCAGGCATGGCGGCGGAGGGCGGTGAAGCTGGCGGGGTTGAAGGCGTCGGATCGGGTGGTGGATGTGGCGTGTGGGACGGGGGATCTGACATACGCGTTTGCCGAAAGACTAAAATCCATCAGTCGTCCCGAAACGTTTGCAGCCGGGCAGGTCAGCGGCATCGATTTCACCTATGAGATGCTTCCCCTCGCGCGTTCGAAAGGCCGATCTCACATTTGGCCGTCGCAGTTTATGCGGCCGGACGTAAAGGTGAATCCGGCTCGAATGGATCAAGCCGCATGGTTCATCAACGGCGACGCCCAAGCCCTCCCCATCCCCGACCAATCCGCCGACGTCGTCTCGATCGCGTTCGGCACCCGCAACGTCGCCGACCCGGCCACCGCCATCCGCG
>JBKJRK010000208.1:0-7115 GCA_046593135.1 Tepidisphaeraceae bacterium
GGGTAATCCGCTCGCACCATCCGCCGCACCTGTCGCCGACGTCGCACCTGACGCGCCGTCGCCGGGCCTCTTCGCGCTGATCAAAGAAGACTGGATCGCCCACGGCCGCGACTGGACGCGACCCGGCTTCCGCTCGATGGCGGCGTACCGCTTCGGGGTGTGGCGGATGAACGTCCGCCCGAAAATCCTCCGCGCCCCACTGAGCCTCCTATACCGCAAGCTCTTTCGCCACTGCCGCAACCGCTACGGGATCGAAATCCCTTACAGCGCGAAGATCGGCCGGCGGGTCGTGATCGAACACCAGAGCGGGATCGTCGTGCACGGCCACTGCGAAATTGGCGACGACTCGATCATCCGCCAAGGCTGCACGCTCGGAAACAAATCGCTCGACCGCCCGTTCGACGCGCCCAAGCTGGGCAAGCGCGTGAACGTCGGCGCCGGGGCGAAAATCCTCGGCGCCGTCAACGTCGGCGACGGCGCGGTCATCGGCGCCAACTCGGTGGTCCTCAAAGACGTCCCCCCCGGCATGATCGCCGTCGGCATCCCGGCGATGAATATCGCCCCCAAGGCATGACCGACCTCGGCGTCATCGCGATCGGCCGCAACGAAGGCGAGCGCCTCCGGCGCTGCCTCGCGTCCGTCGTCGGGCGGCCGAACTGCGTCGTCGTGTACGTCGACTCCAACTCGACCGACGGCAGCGTGAAATTGGCGCGAGAGATGGGCGCGGAGGTCGTCGAGCTCGACATGTCAATCCCCTTCTCCGCGGCCCGCGCCCGCAACGAAGGCTTCGCGCGGCTCCGGCACGTCGCGCCGCACGTCAAATTGGGTCAGTTCATCGACGGCGACTGCGAAGTCGTGGCCGGATGGATCGAAAAGGCGCGCGAAACGCTCGAAGCCCGCCCGGAGCTCGCGGTCGTCTGCGGCCGTCGGCGCGAGCGATTTCCCGAGCGGAGCATCTACAACCGGCTGGCCGACATCGAATGGAACACCCCCGTCGGCGACGCCCGATCCTGCGGCGGCGACGCGATGACGCGCGTCGAGGCCTTCCAGCAAGTCGGCGGCTACAACCCCGCCGTCATCGCGGGCGAAGAACCGGAGATGTGCGTCCGGCTGCGCCAGAAGGGTTGGAAGATTGCCCGCGTCGACGCCGAGATGACATTGCACGACGCCGACATGACCCGCTTCGGCCAGTTCTGGAAACGCATGGTCCGCGGCGGCCACGCCTACGCCGAAGGCGCCTGGATGCACGGCCGCCCGCCGGAGCGGCACTGGGTGAAGGAAACGCGCGGCATCGTCATGTGGGGCATTGTGTTCCCGCTCCTGGCCGTCGCCGGCGCCGTGTCGAGTATTTTCTTCTGGCCTCTCTCGCTGCTCTCGCCCGCGATCGTCTGCCTGTACCCCCTGCAAACTGCCCGCATCGCCCTCCGCGACGGCCGACGCCGCGGACTCGCGCCGCGCGACGCCTGGATTTACGCGGCCTCCGTCATGGTGGGTAAATTCGCCCAGGCGCGGGGCGCACTCAAGTTCTGGACCGGAAAGCTCCGTGGCAAGCGGTCTGTGCTGATCGAGTACAAGAGAGCGACACAATCGGTACCCGCGCCGACTCCGAAATAAGAAACGCCCCTTACGCTGCTACAAACGACATATTTCTTTACGACTCGCCCGCGGCGCTTTATTCTTTTAACCAACAAACACGGCGGTGTGGCGGCTTCGTTCACGAGAACGCCGCCGCTCTCCAAAGAGTTGAGCCCTCTCTATCCGGGGTTTCACATGTTGTACTCGTTATCTCGATACGCGATTGCGATCGTTTGCGCCGTTTTTCTTGTGCCTTTCACGACGAAAGCGGAATCGGGACAGGCACTCAACGGCGATGACACCAAACCGCCCGCGTACACGTGGCACGACTACCGCGCACAACTCCTCACTTTAAACCGTGAAACGCTTGCCGGCGCGTATACGAAGGTCGGCAAACACGGCCCGTGGGACGACGCCGTCGTTAAGTTTCTGGACCGGATGGCCGCGTATTTCACCAACGGCGCGGTGGGCGATATTTACAAGAAGGATCCCGTCAAACACCCCGAGCTGATCGCCACGGGGAAGGCGGTTCTCGACGCGGGGTGCAAGGATCCTCTGGTGGCGTATTGCTACGGCGTCGTGCTGCACGACAGCGGCCGTGCAGCCGAGGCGATCGAACACGTCCGCGCGGCGGTGGACGGCCTGGAACCAGCCGGCTATCCGAGCATGCGCATCGCATTGGCAGCCGCACGGCTACGGCAGTTGCTTCCAAGCAAAGACGGCCGGGCGCAGCTTGAGGCGATCATTATCCGCCATTACCTGCAGATCGCGTCCGGCCGGCTCGACGACTTACAACGGCGTCTCGCCGCCAGTCATATCACCAAGGCGCTAGGGGAAAGAAATCGGACGGACGAGGTTGCATTCCTTGACGCCTTGCGAAAACGTCCCGACGCCGACCCGTGGGTCCTGAATGTCCTGGACGGCCGGCTCCACACTAACCTCGCATGGGATAGCCGGGGCAGGGACTGGGCGAACACCGTAACCAAGGAAGGGTGGCAGGGATTTCACGACCATCTTGCCAAGGCGCGCGACAGCTTGGCAGCCGCCTACAAGTTGGCGCCGCAATTGCCGGAACCGGCGCTCGCGATGATCTCCGTCGCCATGGGCGACGATTCGCAACTCGGTGAAAAGATTGATACTTGGTTCGACCGCGCCACTGCCGCGCAGTTGGATTACACGCTGGCCTACGACGCCATGTTCAACGCCCTTCTCCCCCGATGGGGCGGCAGCCACGCTGCAATCTACGACCTTGGCCTGCGGGGGATGAAGACCGGGCGCTACGACACCGAAGCGCCGTGGCAACTCATCCGCGCGGTAGAAGCCATTGCGGCCGACACCGGACGGGGTTGGGGAATGCTGTCTCAGCCCACGGTTTATGAAGCACTTTCCCACGTCTCCGAGCAATACGCCGCCGCACAAAAAGATCAAGCGGCGTGGTACTCCACATTTCACGCGGCCCTGGCTTGGCGTGCGGAGAAGTTCGTGGACGCGCGGAAACTGTTCGACAAGCTGGGCGATCGAATCGATCCCACTGCATTCTTCCGCGTCGGCTCGAAGAACCCGCCGGCAGCTATCGGGCACGTATACGTCATGTCGGGTCCGACGGCCGAGGAAGCCGACAAGGCGGAGTCGGCACTACAGAGGGGGCGGTATGAAGAAGCGCTCCAGGCGTTTCGCGCGATTCAATCTGCACCCGCTCTACACCCGCGAACCAAGCCGTACCTTGACGCCCGCATTGCCCTCGCCGACCGGCGGGCCAAGTTCGAGCGCGGGGAGTGGATCGACATCCAACCCGCCGACGCGTCGCTCACCGACTGGCACGTCGCCAGCGGCGCGTGGAACGTCGACCCCGACGGACAATTCCTCGGCCGGACCGCCGGCCGCTTCACTCCGACGGCGTTCTACGCCGAACCGCTCGGGTCGCGCGTCGAGATCGCCGGGATCATGCAAGGCGTCGGCGCCGAGGGCGGGCTGCCCGGTGTGACGCTAGGGCGCGGCATGTTTCCGGGCTTCAACGTCGGCTTTCAGTGTGGCCAGATCTTCCTCTTCTCCGGATCCGACTACCGCCGGAGTATCCCCGTGGCGCAGGGACTGGAGGACATGAGCAAGCCGATCGAGTTTACCGTGAGTTTCGACAACGGGAAGCTCGGCGCTACCATCGCCGGCAAGCCGGTGCTGACAAACCACGGCGTGCCGCTTGACCGCGTGGTTGACCTCCATCTTGGCGTCCACGTCGGCACGGGCGGTTTGGCTCGATTTTGCGGGCTCAAGGTCCGCAAGATCTCCGACGCCAAAGCCAAGCCGGCCGCGACGCCGGAAGGCGACGGGTTGGAATGAGTAAACATGTTGGAATGAGTAAACATGGGGTGAAGCAGATGAGCACTTTTGCGACCGCGATGCGAACGGCATCAACATTTCTACCTTGTCTTGCCGTTGTCGCACTCGCAGGTATGCCCGCCGCCGCACAGGACAGACCTGCGGCGGCATCCTACACGTGGCACGAGTACAACAAAGACCTGCTGGAACTGAACAAACGGTCTCTGTCCGGGGCCTATCAGCAAAACGCAAAACACGGCCCCTGGGACGAGAAGGCGGTCCTTTTCCTTGACCGGATGGCCGCGTACTTCACGTACGGGGGCAAGTCGGACATCTATTGCGACGTAGAACGGCCGACCCACGAAAAGTTGGTGAACATCGGACAGTCGGCGATCACGGCCGGCTGCGAAGACCCACTCGTCGCATACTGCTTCGGCGCCGTGCTCCACGATTCCGGTCAACCAACCGAGGCGCTCCGGCACCTCCGCAAAGCCCCCGCGCAATTGGCGGAGCTGGGGTATCCCGACTTTCGCGTCTGGTCGGCGGCGCGCCGGCTTTCCGCCCTGGAGCCGGACAGCGCGGAGGGCAAGGCGGCGAAAATTCTGGCCGACGAGCGGATCGTCCGCATCGCGTGCGGTAAGCATGGCGATGTCGAGCGCCGCGACATTCACGTCCGCCTGCGCGATCAGCTAGACCTCCTCGGCCGGGAAGAACAGGTCAAGCTCGTCGAGCGGCTTCGCCAACAACCGAACGTCGATCCTTGGATCGTCGACACGCTGGACGGCGGCGTGGAGATCAACAGCGCCTGGGACAAGCGCGGCAGCGGGTGGGCCGCGGACGTCAACGAAGAAGGCTGGACAGGGTTTTTCGAGCACCTGGGCAAAGCGCAAGAACGTCTCACCCGCGCCTGGACGTTGGCGCCGCAACTGCCCGAGCCCGCTTCCCTGATGATTTCAGTAGCGATGGGCGGCGGCAGGCAACTGAACGAAACCCCGCAGGCGTGGTTCGAACGCGTTGAAGCGGCCCAACTTGATTACATCGACGCGTACGACCGAATGTTCATGGCGCTATTACCGAGATGGGGCGGGAGCCACGTGGAAATGTACCAGCTCGGGCTTCACGCGGCCCAAACGAAGCGGTTCGACACCGACACGCCGTGGCAGCTCGTCCAGGCCGTCCGCAAGATCGCAGTCGACACCGGTCAAGGATGGGCCCAGCTCTCGACGCCGGGCGTGTACGACCAGCTGTGTGAAGTGGCCGACGCGTACGCCAAATTCTACCAAGCCAAGCCTGACAACGGCGCGTGGTACCGCACGTTCCACGCCGCGCTGGCGTGGCGTGCGGGCAGGTATGGCGAATCCCGGCAGATCCTCGACAAGCTCGGCGGCCGCGCCGACCCGGCTGCCTTCGCCACCCTCGACGCGAAAAACCCCTCGGCCGCCACCGGCCAGGTTTATGCAATGACCGGTCCGAATGCGGCCGCGGTGAAACGCGCGGAAGCCGCGATACAAGAGAAGAAATGGGCGGTGGCGCTCGGCGAGTTCCAGAAACTGCACGTTCCCCAGAACTCGGTACGTTCTGACCCAGCCGCGGACGGGGCAAAGAATGGCGATGACGCCGGGGCCGCCAAGGACGCCGCTCAGGCCAAAGGCGACGATCGCGAACGCCACTATTACGACCAGCGTATCCGCATGCTGAGCCGACGGGTGATGCTGGGTAAAGGAGAGACGATCACCGTCCAACCCGACGCCACGCTGGACGGCTGGAACCCGCGCGACGGCGCGTGGCAGGTCACCGACGACGGTACGCTGCATGGACGATTAACGGACTATAAGACGCCCTACTTTCTCTTCGATGAAGACAGCGGCAGCCGCTACGAGCTGAGCGGCGTCGCCGGCCACACCAAGGGCGGCGCCCGCTCGTGCGTGCTGCTCGCCGCCGCCGATTCGTATACGTGGGTCGTCTTCTACGAGCGGACGGTACTGATCCATTATCGTGGCGGCCACAAGAGCTTCCCGCGCCTGCGCGCGCCGACGGCGAACTTCGTCCTCCGCTTTGACGACGGGACACTAAACGTGAAGGTCGATGGGAAGGTGGTCGTCGACAACTTCCAACTCCCGTCGGTGACGCGAGAGCAACCTCAGGTCGGCCTCGGGGTTGTAGACGACTTCCGGGGCGAAGCCGTCTTCCGCGATCTCACGATCCGTAAGCTCACCCTCAAGGATGCTCCGCTGGAAGCGAAGGACGTCGCTCTGCCTGTCGACGTCGAAAAAAACGACAAGGCGAAATGATGCGTGCCGCCCTTCCCGCCGGCGGCGCTACCCCCTAAAGTTCCACGAAGATTTGGCCGCTGATGACGCTAGAGGAGACGGTCCGTTCATGCCCGCCACTGATGCCACTGTTTCTTCGCCCGCGAGCCCCGCGAATGCGCCGCGCGGGCCGCTGCGCGCCGCGGTCATTGGGTCCGGTAAAATCTCGGAAGAACACCTGCGGTTCCTCGCGACGAACCGAAACGCGGCGCTGGTCGGCGTGTGCGACCTTTCGCCGGCGATGACAAAGTACGCGATCAGCCGCTTTGGCAGCGGCACGACGGCGGCGTTCACGGACCACCGGCGGATGCTCGACGAGAAGCGCCCGGCCGTCGTACACGTGCTGACGCCCCCGCACACGCACGTAAAGATCGCGACCGAATGCCTGCGGGCAGGCGCGCACGTCATCGTCGAGAAGCCCGCGACCCCGACGCACTCGGAACTCCTGGCGTTATGGGACGTCGCCCGCACCTGCGGCCGGCAACTCATCGAAGACCACAACTACCGGTTCAACCAACCGATCCTCGCGATCGAACGACTCGTCTCCGCAGGAAAGCTCGGCGTGGTGCGTGAAGTTGAGGTTCGGATGGCGTTGCCGATCCACGACCCGCTGTTCCGTTACGCCGACCCGCACCTGCGGCACCCGAGCCTCGATCTCCCCGCCGGCGCGATTCATGACTTCATTACTCACCTGGCGTATCTGCTCCTGCGGTTCATGCCCGCGTCCGGGCCCGGCGCGGAATTCTCGCGCCTTTGCGCGACGTGGTCGAACCACACTGGCGATCCCGTGTTGCGCCACGACGACCTCGACGCCACGGTTCTCATCGGCGACGTCCACGGGCGGATTCGCCTTTCCAGCTCGACGGCGCCGGACACATTTACCGTTACCGTCCGCGGCACCCGTGGGACGGCAGA
>JBKJRK010000221.1:0-3561 GCA_046593135.1 Tepidisphaeraceae bacterium
CGTCGGGCGCGAAGTCAACCGCGGCGGGCAGTTTGAGGCAGACAATCTTCCCTGCGAGGAATCGGCTCGTCGGGTCGGCGTTGCGGGCGAGGAGTTTTACGCGGCTCGGTTTTTCTCCGCGATTCAATGGCTCAAGCGAATCGTGCCGCGGCCCTTCACACGAGCAATCGCCCGCCAGTCTTTGCCATCCTGTTCCACACGCGACTCCAGCACTCGATCACCTGTGCAGACCGGTCGCTCCGGGCCGCCCCAGGGGAGGATCACTTCCACCGGTGTATCGCCCTCGACGTTGACTTCGAGTTCGGTCGCGCCCGGCGTTGAGGCGTAGCGCAACGCCAGCCGTCGGCCATTTGGCAACGACAGTTCCAGCCGCGCGCCGGGCCAGGCGGCGGGAAAGCGCGGAGCAATCCGGACGGATCGAAAGCCGGGTTCGGGCGAGGACAACCCAAAAACTCCATGCAGCAGCACGTCGAGAAAGCCCGCGGAAGTTTCGCCGTACCACGGCGCACCGCCGGCTTTGGTTTCTCCGGCGTATTTCTCCCAAGTCCAATACTCGTGAAATGATCCCGCTTTGCACGCCGCCGCGCTCTGCCGCTTCAAGTAATCAACGCCCTGCTCGACGCGACCGTTTTTCAAACAGGCGAGCGCGACCGACGGCATGATCCCGCGGCCCCAACCGCAGCCGCCGTTGCAATAGACGCCCGGCGGATTCTGCGGTTTGTCCTCGGCGCGGATCGGTGGGATGTGATACGGACCGGGCACCACGAACTCCTGCCGCCCCATGAAGTCGAGGATGGCGGTCGTCTGCCGCGCGTCGGCCAGGCCGAGGAGGATGGCGTAGCCGTTGGCGTAAGTGGTGGTCACATATTCGAGCCGCGGCGACTTGCCCTCGCGAGCCACGCCAAAGATGTAACGGCCCTCGGGGCGCCAGAAAATTTTGTTGGTTTCCGCTTTGATGCGCCCGGCCCATTGTTTCGCCCAGGCCGCGTCCTCCGCGCCGCCGAGCGTTTCCGCCATTTCGGCGAACGCCAGCAACGCGCCGTAGAGCATGACCTGATCTTCGGCACGCTCCGTCGAATGAATGTCGGCGTCCCCGCCCACCACTAGGTCCGAGAGGATCGCCGTCGTTTCAATCAGTCCGTTGTGGTCCAGGTCGCGCCGGGTCTCCAGGTATTTGAGCGCGCGCCGGCACGCGGGATAGATTTCGATGAGAAAAGGGAGGTTACCGCGGGCGTGCCATTGGTCGTAGGCCTGGAGGACGAACAGGTGGTCGCGGACGTAAATGCCGTACTGGATTTTCTCCGGCTCGGCGGCTAGGCGCGCCACATGATCGGCGGTGGGGCGCGCGTAATACGGCTGATATTTTTCCCGTCCGCCCGCCGCCTCCCATTTGCGCCGCCAATCGGAATTGGGGATTTCATACACCCCGCCTTGAATCTCGCCGGCGGGACTTTGATAAACGGCGAACAGCCGGATGGGCCATTCGGTAGATTCGCGGGCGAAGAAGTAGGAGGTGACTTGGTTCATCCAGTAATTGTCGTAGGGATGAAGCCAAGCCGGGTACACCGCCTGACCGCTTACGGTCGGCACGAGGATGCCCGCATTTTTCATCGCGCCTTTGTAGAAGGCTTGGATTGCCAGCTCCGCGCCGCGCGTAATGTCTTCGTCCGGCGTTTGGACGACGAACCGCCAGGCTTCCCCCACCTCGCCCGGTGGATGCACTTCAGTGCGGGAGAGAGGCGACGCTTCGGCCGCGGCACTCGTCGTCAGTAAATCGAGGCAAAGTGTTGACGCCAGCAACAGCGCGATCAAACGGGCAACGGCGCAGATGAAAAAATGCCGAATGACGACTGTGGAATTACGAAACCGGCTTCCGAGGCCGGGATACCGGCTCTGAACGGTGGATTTTCGGGAGTGAATTTCGGTCGCGGAAAAATTCATGCGCTGCTTTCGTTGTTTAAGAATCTGAGCTTCCCCACGAATGGCGGGTGCGCCGAAGAGATTAATTGGGGCTCGCTTTGAACGTTTCGGGGCTTCGATAGCCTATCGAACTGTGCCGCCGTTTTCTATTGTAAAACACTTCGATGTATTTAACGGGGTTGCCCATCAATTGAGGCATCCCGCGGCGGTCTTGAACCCAGCAGCCTTTAGCCTTGACGGACAGGGATGAATCACGAAGCCATGACCATCACCCGCCCGTCAGTCGCGAGGTCGATGGTTCCCGGTAGCTTCAAGCTGACGATCTTGCCGGCGATGAATCGGCTCGTCGGGTCGGCGTTGCGGGCGACGACGGAACGGATGGCGCTTTGGGCGCCGCCGAGGACGCGGTCGTCGTTGTTGTTGAACACGCCGTCGACGGGGTCGAGGCCTGCGGAAATGACGGAGGCTTGGACGGCGCCGGCGACGCGGACGGAGCCGATGGACGCGGCCGTGAAGCTGTCGGCGTCGACGCCTTCTCCGCCGAGCTTGCCGTCGGCGCCGAGGCCCGAGCCGGCCATGATGCGGGCGCCGGTCATGCCGCCGAGCGAGACGGATGCGATCGCGCCGGCCGAGGCGATGGCGCCGGTGAGTGCTCCGAGCGAAAGCTTGCCGATCGCGCCGCTGGAGAACAGCGTGCCGGAGAGGTCGGACGTCTTGGCGCTCAGGTTGCGAAGCGAGCCGCCGACCATGACGTCTCCGAGCGTTGCGCGTCCGTCGCCGCCGGCGGTTTTGATCGCCGCGGCCGCGCCGCCGCCGGAGTCGCCGAGCGCGACGTTGTACTTTCCGCCGGACAGGTAAGCGGTGCCGTTGCCCCGGCTGGCGGAGAAGGTGATTTGTGTCCCGTCGGCGTCGGTGACGGTGAGGACGGTCCGCTTGCCGTTGGCGAGGCCGAACGTGCCGAGCGGAGTTCCGAGCGGCTGCGCACGGGTACCGGGGACGTTGAGCCGGCGCAGGCTCGACGAGCCGCCGGCTTGGGGCGCGCGGTTGGCAGCGCCGATGACGACGCGCCCGTCCGTCTGTCGCGTGCCGAACGCGCGGAGGACGAGGTCGCCGAGGTGCAGTTCCCGGCTGGCGGTGCCGACGTCGGGGGTGAGGGTGAGCTTGCCGCCGTTGCCGAAGTCGGTGATCAGCGCGCCCGCCGTGTCGATCGCCGCGACCGCGGTCGTCGCGACGCCGCCGGCGAGCGACGTCCCGATGACGAGGATCTCGCCGGTGTCCTGCACGAGGACTGCGTCGGCGTCGTCTTCGCCGCCGAAGTCGATCGTCGTCACGCCTTTGTTGCCGAACGAGCTGTCGAGTTGCCCGTTGACATTCAGTCGCGCGACGGCGAAGTCGCCGGCAGCGGAGCGGTTGGCGAGCAGCAGCTTGCCGTCGGTTTGAATCGCGGCGGCGGCGGAGCGGTCGGCGAAGTCGGCGTCGGCCCGGGCCGCCAGCGAATCGAGCAGCAGCAGCCCGTCGCCGGAAAAGCTTCGGTCGGCTTCCCCGTCGGCGCGCATGCGGACGACGGCGACCTTGCCGCCGCTCGTGCCGACGACCACGACTTTCCCGTCGTCCTGGAAGGCGACGGCGCCAGCAACGTCG
>JBKJRK010000624.1:0-5860 GCA_046593135.1 Tepidisphaeraceae bacterium
CTACCGCTACGCCGGCCGCGATTTCCGGCTGACGGACGTGTACGGAAACGTGGTGAATGAAGTCGTGGCGTAGAGAAAAAAACAGCAGGACGAAGCCGGAATGACGAAATCAATGACCAAGCTTGAATGACGAAATCGTTACTCCACGCCTCGTCGTCAAGGCTCGGCCATTCGTCATTCTAATTTTGTCATTCGGATTTTCACTTGGTAAATCCCTTGCGGCGTGCCCGGCTGTAGCGGACGAGCGCTTCTTCGATCACGGGGTAGGCTTCTTTCGCGGGCAGAATCTCGTCCACTTCGACGACCTTGCCTTCCAACTGTGTGTAATCCTGGAAGAACCGGCGGAGCATCATCAGCCGATGACTTGGCATCTCCGCGGCTTCGCGGTAGCTGTTAAACTCCGGATCGTCCACCGCCACCGCGATGATCTTGTGGTCTTTTTCGCCGGCGTCGATCATCGTCATGATGCCGATCGTCCGGGCTTGAATAAGCGTCAGCGGCACCACCGTTTCCTGGCACAGCACCAGCACGTCGAGCGGGTCGTTGTCCTCGGCGAGCGTCTGGGGAATGAACCCGTAGTTCGCGGGGTAGTACACGGCGCTATACAGGACGCGATCGAGCTTGATCAAGCCGCTCAGCTTGTCCAGCTCGTACTTTACGCTGGAGCCGAACGGGATTTCGATGATCGCGTTGTATTCCTGAGGAACGTCTTCGCCGGGGGAGACGTCGTGCCACGGATGAATCATTGCCGGGGTATCCTAAATGAATGCGCGACTACGCGCTCATGCAAAACGACGCTGCCCGGTGGGCAGCGGCTAACCAAGGGACGATCGGCACGAGATGGCGCACCTTTATTTTAGCTGGGGCGTTTACGACTTCATCGGCACGCGCGGCGGACGATCTTAGCCGGGGCTGGCGGTTTGGACAGCTTTCTTGCCAGTCTGGGCCATCAGGATGCCGAGCTCGTACAAACCGATCAGGGGGATCAGCAGTGCAATGGTCGCGGTAATGACGTCGCCGGGCGTAATGACCGCGGCGACGACGACCATCGCGAAGTACACATAGCGCCTTCCCGAGCGGAGGGCGTCGATCTCGACGATGCCGATCCGCTCGAGCGCGAGAACGACGAGCGGAAGCTGGAAGCTCAGGCCGAACGTGATCAGCATCGCAATGACGAGGTTGATGTAGTGTGAAAGCTTGAATTCCTGGGCGATCAGGTTGGGGGAGTTGAATGAGATGACGCGGATTTGGCCCCCGAAGAACAGTTTGAGCTTGCCCTGATCGATGTCGAGCCAGGCTTGGCCCTCCTTCGCCGCAGGGGGATCGCCGCGAAAACGCGGGAATTCCCCGAGCGGGGGGGCTGTATCACCCGCCGCCTCCAAGGCGGCCGAGTGGGCCGGGGCGTCATAACTCAGTTGAAACGTGTCGTTAAAATCGACGAAGAACTCGAGCGTCCACGGCAGCACGAGGAAGTATACGAATGCCATTCCGCTGATCAGCAGGCCGATGCTGACTGGCAGGTATCGCGTGACGTATTTCCGCTCCTTCGGATAAAGGCCCGCCGCCACAAACTGCCACAGCTGGAACAGCACCCACGGCGAAGAAACGACCGCCGCGCTGATGAGACTGATGGTGATGTACACCATGAACCCCTCGCCGACTTCGTCAACGACGAGCTGAGGGTTGATGTCCTTCGCAACCAGCACCTGCACCAGCGGCCGGCAGAACCACGGCACGACATGGCTCTTGGCAAAAAACAGGCACAGTATCAGAGCGGCGGCGAAACCGATCAGTCCGTAAACGAGCCGCGTGCGCAGCTCTTCCAGATGCTCCCCGATCGTCATCCGGTAGTGGTCGGGGTCGAACTCGCCGTTGGGCGGCTTCGACGCCGATTCGGTCGGTTCGGTCGGTTCGGGCAGGATGGTCGGGGCGCTGGTCATAGGTCAAGTCGCATTGTATGAGCAGATCATCCCGCGGGCGAAGCCCCGCCCCGTAATACAGTTTCATGGGCTCGGCGTTCAAGGCGCCACCCTGTTTTTAGTGCGTCGGAACTTCGTAGCGGGGGCGGCCCGTCCGCGTTTCGCATCGAAACCAATGCGGGCGAAATGCTTGCGCGGCGGTTCCAGGATTGCCTGCCTAAAACGAGAGAGGGCAGGCCCTTGCGAGCCCGCCCTTACTCTCACCCCAAAGTTGCTTTATGATCCCAGATAGCTCTAACGCACGGGCGACGGGAAATATTCTCACGCGGCGGCGGGAACCGACTCGAATTCGACGGCGACGCGGTATCCGAGCCCGCTGGCTTCGCAGCGGACGACCCGGCCGACAGCATCCCACGCGCCCCGCATGCCGCCGCAAGAAAGGCCTTGGGCGGGAAACGAGACGGTCAGACGCTCGCCGCGGTCCAGCGCCGTCGGGCTGATGGCGGACAGGCCGCCCAGCGACAGGTCGCGAATCGAGAGCTTAAGGTGCGGCTTACGGAGCGCCGGCAGCGAATGATCCAATCGCATGCTATCGACGTCGGCACTGATTGGTTTGCGGGGGAACATCCGTCGTTCGGCGCCCTTCGGCATCGCCACGGGGCTGTACCGTGCCCAGTGGCTGTCGGCGGGACGGGGGTAGGGCTGAGTCGGCGGCATTTTAAGCAAGGCGACCATGCGTTACGCTCCTCTCTAACTACGAGCCTCTGCCCGTTTTCATCGGTTCCCTAGACGTCATGGTTTACCCATCTTCCGCTTTGAGGCCGAACTTGGTCCGAGAATCTGCCCGGAAACACCCCGCACCCGTGAACGGAATGGTTGCCCTCGTCGGGGCCGGTCCGGGCGATCCGGGGTTGATTACCGTCGCCGGCGCGAAGTTACTGGCCGCCGCGGACGTCGTCATTTACGACTACCTCGCCAACCCGCAGCTTCTTGCCCACTGCCGCCCGGACGTCGAAGCGATCTACGTCGGAAAAAAAGCGGCCGAACATTCGATGACGCAGGACGGCATCAACGCACTGCTCGTCGAGAAAGGCTTGGCGGGAAAGCGCGTCGTCCGCCTCAAAGGCGGCGACCCGTTCGTCTTCGGCCGCGGGGGGGAAGAGTGCGAGGCCCTCGCGAAAGCGGGCGTCACGTTTGAAGTCGTCCCCGGCATCACAGCTGCCTTGGCCGCGCCGGCCTACGCCGGCATCCCGGTCACGCACCGCGACCTCAACTCCAGCTTCACGTTCATCACCGGCCATGAGAAAGAGGAAGAGTACAAGGACGCGCAGGCGAAGGGGCGCGCCGCCGGGTCGGGAGCTTCCGACCTCGATTGGTCCGCGATCGCCAAGCTTCCGTGCGTCGCGTTTTACATGGGTGTAAAGTCACTCCCTCGTATTTGCCAGAAGCTGATCGAGCACGGCATGTCCGCCGACACGCCCGCGGCGACCATCCGCTGGGGCACGACGCCGCGTCAGCGCACGGTGACCGGAACGGTCGCCACGCTCGCCGAGCGCGTCGCCGAGGCCAAGCTCGCCGCGCCGGCGCTGACGATCATCGGGCGGGTCGTCGAGCTGCGCGAAACGATGAACTGGTTCGAGCGGCGGCCGCTTTTCGGCCAGACGGTCGTCGTCACCCGCACCCGCCAGCAGGCGAGCGACCTGACCGAGCGATTAACGCAACTCGGCGCCTACGTGCTGGAAGCCCCGACGATCGAACTCGCCCCGCCCGGCGAATGGTCCGGCGTCGACGAAGCGCTGAGCCAAATCGACCGGTACGACTGGGTCGTTTTCACCAGCCAGAACGGCGTCGCGTTTACGCGGCAGCGCCTCGCCGAAACCGGCCGGGACGCGCGGGCCTTCGGCAACGCCAAAATCGCCGCCATCGGCGACGCCACCGCCCGGGCAGTTCGTGAACAACTCTTCCTCAACGTCGACCTCTGTCCCGACAGCTTTGTCGCCGAAGCCCTCGCCGATGAACTCGCCCGGCAGGACCACGTCAAGGGCCGTAAGTTTCTCCTCCTCCGCGCAGACATCGCCCGGCCCGTCCTCCGTGAACGCCTCCAGCGCGACGGCGCAGCCGAGGTGCTCGACATCCCGATCTATGAGACGCGTCAAGTCGCCGCGCTGCCTCCGCCGTTGCTTGACGCGCTCGATGCCGGCGAGGTGACCTGGGCGACATTCACGAGCAGCAGCACTGCCAAAAACTTCGTGACCCTGCTCGGCCCCGACTACCTCGCCAAGCTTAAAGGCGTGAAGGTCGCCAGCATCGGCCCGATCACGACAACCACGCTGCGCAACCTGAAGCTTGATCCCACGATTCAAGCGGAGACGTTCAATATCCGGGGGCTGGTCGAAGCCCTGACGGCGCACAAAACGTGAGCCCCGGTTCGTTGTCTGCAGCGCCCGTCGCTCGCTCACACGGCGGGGCAGAGCGCAGCGCCGCCCCGGATTCTTCGTCTCCGCGTCGCGCAACGAGATCCGGGGCGGCGCTACGCTTTGCCCCGGCGTGTCGGCAGTGAATTGTCGCCAGACGTTTATGGATGCCTGGGGACAAAAGGGCACCAATCTTGTGCGTGCCGTCAACGAGAAAGGTTCGGAGACGTGATGCGTAAATGGTTGGCCCGATTGGCATTCAGCTTCATCCTCCTGGCGCTTGTCTTCGCTTGGGAGGGCTACCGCACAGGTAAGGGAGAGCGGGGGAGCGGCCAAGAGTGGAAGATGTACGCCTTCTACGCTGCGGCAGTGATCTGTTTTGGGCTCGGCTTACGTGGGATGCACGAGCGACATCGATCGTAGCACGGGCTTCCAGCCCGACGTGCCGCGCAAACGCGGCACGTCGGGCGGTACGCCGCTCGAAAAGCACGAGCGTAGCGGTCTTTTAAATGAAGGTGCGCGATCTCGCGCCGATCGTCCTTGGTTGGACGTTGCCCACAGCGCAGCGTCCTGTTGCGTGAGCGCGTATTAGCGCACATTCATTGAAGACACGGATTGCGGCGTAAGATCGCTACGCTCTTGCTCGTTGCTCAGAGTACCGAGCAACGCGTGCGGCGTACCGCACGCCACGGGCTGGAAGCCCGTGCCACGATAAGACCTTCACGGGACAATGATCGAATCCGGGAATTTCGCCGCGAGCCTTGTCCGCAGGACTTTCGCCTGGTCGTAGGTCGGCGTCGGCCCGACGCGCACGACGGAGCGGCCGGCGGAGTCGGTGAGACGCGTGCCGATGACGCCGTCGGCGCGAAGGGCGGTCAAGGCGGTGTCGGCGTTGGCGGGAGAATTGAACGTGCCGACCTGGACGTGGAACCCGCGCGCCCCCGTATGGGCAGCGGCCCGGCGGGCCTGGTCGGTGTTGGGAAACTGCTGCCGCACCGTCGCAAACGTGCGGTCGGCCTCGGGGAAGTTGCCGGAGCGCTGCTGGCTCAAACCGATGCGATACAGGATCCAACCCTTCGACTGGGGTTCGGAAACTTTCGGGTAAGCCGCCGTCCACTGGGTGATGGCGGTGATGTAGTCTTCTTGGAAATACGCAACGTTGGCAATGCCGGCGCGGATGTTGCCCTCGACGGGTGGGGTCGGGCTGGCGCCGAGGGCGGCGTGGTACGCCTCGCGGGCCGACTGGAGAGCCGCCCGCGCGCCGGCGCCGTTGCTCCCGTTGGACAGCTCGATCGAGCGCTCTTCAAAGACGCGGCCACGAAGGTATTGGGCCTCCGCGGCGCCGGGCCCGCGCGGGTTGGCCGCCAGGACGCGATCCGCACCCGCCATCGCCGCGTCGTACCGCTTACCGCCCAAGGCGGCGTACGCGTCGTTCAACGTCTGGCGAACGTCTTTCGCCCCCAGCGGCTGCTGCTGCGGTCGTGCGCCGGCTGCCGCGCCGGCGCCTTCGGGTGGCACACACGCGCT
>JBKJRK010000336.1:0-2742 GCA_046593135.1 Tepidisphaeraceae bacterium
CTCGGCGCCCGGCCCTCTTCCACCCGCAGCTTGGTGAACTCGACGCTTTGGGCGACGAGCTTGCCGAGCACGACCAGTTCCTTCGCCGTCGGCGGCTTCGGCGCATCCGCGTCGCGGCGCGTGCCCGGGTTGTTGCGGTGCGTGATGAACTCCCCGGCGTCCAAGAGTTGCTGGAACACGACGTGTTGCCACTGCACTTCCGCCGCCGCCGCGAAGTCGGGTTTTTCCGGCGACCCCGCGAGCCGGGCGAACACCAGCGCCTGCTCGTAAGCCGACCGCGGCTCCCTTTCGGCCTCCAGCGTCCGGCGGCGGTGCCGCGCCACCGCCGAGCGTGACACGGCGTACCCGCGTCCCGTCAGCCAGGCGTGAGCCGCATCGACCGTCGTCCGCGGCTCCCGCAGCAGCCGCCGGTACGCGTCCCGATCTTCCGCCGTCAGCGTCTCATCCACCTTGTAATGAAACACGCACCGCGGGCGTCGCCGGCGTGGGGTAGGCATGATGATATAATATCATCGTATAAGAAAAATTCAAATGAAAAGTGATGAAATGTTGAAGGAGTCAACCGCCTTTTCGACGTCCAGTCCGAAGTCGGAGAGAAAGTGTGGGGTGTGCTTCAGCACGCCACGGGCGATCATGCGGTGTGCTGAACCACACCCTACAACGCACAAGGCCGGCTCCGCCCCATCATTTTCCAAACTCCCACAAAACAACCTTGCTCCCCTGGCTCACCGCCATCCGGCCGCCCACGAACGCCATGCCGTACCCCGCTTCGATCTCCGCAACCACCTGGCCGTCTCGCGCGTCCACGACCCGAAGGCTCTCCTGAAAATCTGGAATCACCAACCACCTGCCGTCCGGCGAAAACGCCATCTTTTCATAATCCCCGCCTTGCACCTTCGCGACCTGCTGTTGGGTCTTCGTGTCCCACAGGTGGAACTCGTCATTGTAGTCAAAGCTCGCCGCCGTCTTTCCGTCGGGGGAGAGCACGACGCGAAACACTTTGTCCTCGTGGCCGGTGTACTCGGCGTACTTCTTCCCCGACGGCAGCTTCCACAGCATCACCACCTCGTCCTCAGACGGCGTCGCGATAAACGTCCCGTCCACGGCAATCGCAAAGGAGTGAACCAGCTTCTTATGGCCCGTGAGTTCAAGCTTCTTCTTCGCGTCCGTCGTGTTCCAGAACACCACCGACTTGCCGCTCGCCGTCACCAGCGATTTGCCGTCCGGCGTATACCCCATCGCCGAGATCTGCGGCGGATGCAGCGGATACTCCCGCGCCGAATGCCAGTCGCCCGCGCGAAACACCTGCAACTTCGAATGCGTCACGCTCGCTACCTCGCTGCCGTCGGGCGAAAACGCCAGATGGTTCGCGGAGGTGTGGGTGTCCTTTTTCGGCTTGCTGAGTTGTGCCACGCGCTTTCCCGTCCGCGTGTCGAAGACCTTCGTCGTCAGGTGCAGGTCTCCCACGGCGAGAAAGTCGCCGTCCGGCGAGAGATCGAACACTTGGATGGATTTACCGGCCTCATCCACCTCATCGGTCTCGCCGCGCACCTTCCACGTGCGCGTGTCCCACACCCGGCACGTGACGTCGCATGCCACCATCACCTTCCCGGAGCGCGAAACCCCCAGCGAACAGCCGCCGTCAAAACCCTCCAGCACCTTCACCTTTTTCAGTTTCATTCAGGACATCCTTTTTTCGTTTCCACAAAAAACGACTGCGGCGCATTCTATTTCCGCCCCGAAAATCTACAAGTCCCAGGAATCCTTCGACCGGGTCATCAGTCTGCGGCGAATGTCGAGGTTACGGCCTGATGCAGTCCACGGTCACCAGCTTTGACGCCCCGCCGTAGCTCGGCGGCACGCCCGGAGCGGTGGCGCGTTCTCCTCCCTTTTCTTTCGCTGCGACCGCGAGGTTCAACTCCAGAATCTGCGCCAGCAAATCCTTCTTCGCGTCGAAGCCGTAGGCGGCGTCGAGGGCGGCGGGGACGTCCTTGAGCGGACGTTTCCCCGGCAACTCCAGCGTCCGGTACACGGCCCGCAACCCGCCGGTCGTCACCGAAAGAGCCTCTGCCCGCACCCAAGCAACCCGGAAACCAGCTTCGGAATGCCAGACTCGTTGCCACGGGGCTTTTTGATGTCAGCAATCTTAATCCGGAACGCTGCGAGTGCTGCGACCAGATCACCAAACTGGTTCGGGCAGTGGCCGCGAGCACCTGGGCTGCGTTGCGATAATTGTGCACTTCGTAGAATTTCGAGATTTCATCGGGCACGAATTTGGCCGCGACAGGCTGTGGCATGTTGAACTTCCGACTCTCTGCTCGCCGTTAAGTCAGTCACCGCAAGGGGTGTTTGAAGCGAAGGGTAGCACGAGATGCCCGCGCAGTGAAAGACTTCACCACGCCGACACAACGAAAGAGGACCCATTATTCGTCGAAATTGCAGAGGACGACGTACTGCGGCCGGTCGGGGACGAGGCGGACCCGGTAGTCGAAGGCCTGGCGGTAATGTTTGGACAAATCCGCGCCGCGCTTCTTCATCTCGATGAGCACGACGGGTTTCCAGACGTAGTCGGCGAAGGACGTGCCGCCGCCGTCTTCGGACGCTTTGCGAGTGGCGGACCAGTCGATGAAAGTCTGGAGTTTTTGCTGGCGAGAATCGGCGGGCGACAAGGCGGCTTCCCCGTAACAAGGTGCGGAGCCGGCGGCCCGGCTGGGAGCGGCGGATCATACCGCGAGAGGGCGG
>JBKJRK010000357.1:0-7023 GCA_046593135.1 Tepidisphaeraceae bacterium
GCGCGAGATCATCAAGCTCCGCTACGGCATCGGCGACGGCTATACCTACACGCTCGAAGAAGTCGGCCGGATCTTCAAGGTCACCCGCGAACGCGTACGCCAGGTCGTAGCCAAAGCCATTCGCAAGCTCCAGCACCCGGTTCGGGCACGGAAGCTCGAAGGCTTCCTGCCGGGGAGCGTAGCGCGGTAGCGCAGCAAAGGCAAAGACTTCACTGATGGTCAAGGAGCAGCCCGCAAAGGGCTGCTCCTGTCTTTTATTCCTGCGTAATTCCCATCCCGGCAGCGACATTTCCGCACTGTCGCTGCCAAATTCAACCGCGTACCACCGGCCGAACTTATGCCTTCAACTGCCGCAGGAATTCCCTCGCATTCTTGATGGCGTACATGTTGCGGTCGTTGTTGAAATACGCCCACACTTGCTTGGCGCCGCTCGTCTTAATTCGCTCAACCCATGCCGCCAGTTCCGCCTTCGAGTAGTCGTGTCGATACCACTGTTTAAGACCGTGGAAGCGCACGTATATGTCGTCGGCGGTCTTCACGAGTTCGTCGGGCAGCCGTGGACCGCTGCACGAGCAGAAGACCGTGTTGTGGTCGCGGAATGCACGGAACACGGCTTCGTTCCACCAACTTCGATGCCGAAACTCGACGACGTTCCGGCGTGCCGGGTCGAGCTGCCCGAGGATGCGCTTTAGCATGGCCGGGGAGTAATGCACACTCGGCGGCAACTGGAACAGAAAGCAGCCGAGGCGCGGGCCCATCACGTCGGCGATGTGGCCGAAGTCGCGGACAAGCTGTTTCGTGCCGACAAACCGCTTCTGGTGGGTGATCAGTTCTGACACCTTGACGGAATAGATGAGCCGGCGCCGCCCGACCTGCCGCAGCCACGTCTTGACGGTCGCGGCCGTCGGCCAGGAATAAAATGGGGCGTTGAGCTCGACCGTGCGGAAGTTGCTCGCGTAAAAGTCGAACCACTTGGAACTCGGAATATTTTTGGGATAAAAGCCGTCCCGCCAGTGCCAATAGAACCAGCCGGAACAACCGACGTGGTAGGCCGTCCGGCCGGCTTTTGTATCTCGTAGAATTGACTCCTCGGACTCGAACGACTGGCGTTCGTACGCCAGCCTCGCCGCGTGCATGTGGGAGGCTCGAACGACATTCTGCTCCCGCTGTTTGGCCCGCCGGATCTCCCGGCGTTCACGACGCAGCAGCCGCGCTTCTTCCTCTGACTGTGTCAAGCCAATCTCCGTGTGAGTTGAAGCGAGGCGAGAGCGACGAACCTCGCACGCAATTCTCGCGTCAGTCGTAGCGGCGCGTAAGGTGCCGATTCTAATGAGTCGGCTCGATGCGCGCTCAATCGCCCGTCGGCATACGCCCGGACCGCAAGGTCGACGGTCACGGCTGGCGACTGCGTCGGCTTCTTCCCCCACTCCGGATATGCGAGCTACGTCAAGCGGCGCTTAGCTCTATGTTGAGATGAGGCGACAACAAACCGGCAGAGTTGCCCGTAGCGAAACAGACAGCCTAACTTCAAGTCTTTGTCAGCGCGTGGCGATAGGACACCGCCCGCCGCGAGGCCAACAGTTGCATCCATTGCGCGAAGCCTTGACCGGATTTCGCGGAGACTTCCATCACCTCCATTCCCGGACGCACGGCTTGAATGCTCCGGTGAGCGGAAGCGGAGTCAAACTCGACGGCTTCGGCGAGATCGACCTTGGTAATGACGGTGATGTCCGCCGTATTGAAAATGGTCGGATACTTCAGCGGCTTGTCTTCGCCTTCCGTGACGGAAAAGAGGACCAGCCGCAGATCTTCACCCAAGTCGTAGCTCGACGGGCAGACGAGGTTGCCGACGTTTTCGATGAACAGGTAATCCAGTTCGTCGAGCGACCAGCCGTCAAGGGCCGAGCGGACCATCTCCGCTTCGAGGTGGCAAACTGTTCCGGTGGTAATCTGTCTGACGGGAGCCCGGCTGCGGGCGAGGCGGCGAGCGTCGTTGTCGGTGGCGAGGTCGCCGACGAGGGCGGCGACGCGGAACCCGTCGACAACCAGGGCCGTGAGCGTACGTTCGAGGAAGGCGGTCTTGCCCGCGCCGGGGGAGGAAACGAGGCTCACGACGAACACGCCGGCGTCGTGATACTGCTGGCGCAACGCGCGGGCGACGACGTCGTTCTGCTTCAGCACGTGCTGGCGGACTTCAACTAGCCGGGTCTTTGGGGCGGCCTGTGTGCTCATGTGCAGATCTCCAAAGCGGTGACTTCCAACTCTCGGCCGCGGCGGATGTCCGGTGTAGGCGTGCCGCAGACGGGACAACACATCTCCTGAATCGACGGAATCTCCTTCTCCGCATCGCACGACGGGCAGTACGCAACCACCGGAACGTCCTCAATGACCAGCCGACTTTCGGGAAAGTCAGACACCTCACTCGCGAGCCCGTACGCGGAGATCAGCGCTTCCTTCAATACCCCCGACAGCGGCCCGAGCTTCAGATGCACGGCGAGCACCTTCGCGCCGCCGCGGCGCTCGGACTCCTCGGACGCGCAGTCGAGGATGCTCAGTGCGATAGAGAGCTCGTGCATAGCACTCCCGACAACTCGGCGGTCAGAGATTCGACCATCACGACCGCCTCATCGACCGCTGCTTTCACTTGCGGGCTCAGGCCCGTCTGCATTTCATCGCACTCCAGGTCGAGCGGTTGCGGCTCGCACGCGACGACAAGGACTCGGCGCAGCGCGCCGCCCATGGCTACGACAAGTCTCAGCACCTTGACCGGGTCAAGGTTGTGTGTGTCGAGCATGACCGCGCCGGCGCCGCCGTCGTTGCCGTGCGCCGGCGCAAAGTCGGCCCGGTCCGGCTCGATCAGCGTGAGGGTCCCCGGCGGCTTGCCGCGCGGGGCGGCGTCAACCAGGATCGCCACGTCAAAGTCTTCCAGCAGTCGGTAAGTAAGGTCTAGCCCGCGGATGCCGAAATCCTCGACGCGCACGTTGGCCGGCCGGGGTCGCTTCAGAAGCCGCTGGGCGACCTCGACGCCGAACGCGTCGTCGCCGAGAAAGATGTTGCCGATGCCGGCAATGAGGATGCGGGGCGGCGAGGCGTTCATGGTTGGGCCTGATCTTCGTTCTTACCCACGACGTCGAAAGCGATTTTGACGTCGTCCTTGGTCGCGATCATCCCGCCGGCGGCCTTGACGGGCTTGATGTTGTAATCCGCCTGTCGGACGGTCGAACTACCGGTCAGGCGGATCGAACCGTCAAGCACGTTGAGCTGGGCGTCCACCTCATGGGGCTTTGAAACGCCGTGCAGAGAAAGCGTTCCCTTGCACTTTAGGTTGTAGGTATTGCCATAGGCTTTGGACGCCGAGACGTCGGCGCACTCGTACTTGATCTCAGGAAAGCGGGACGCTTCAAGCACCTGGTCGCGCGTGACGACCTCGACCTCCTTCTTGTCCTTGGCGCTCACGCCGTCGGTGAGTTCCAGGGAGCCGGCCTTGGCGGAGACTTTCAGCGACGGGTTCCCCGGCACGTCGCCGGGCGTGAAGCTGAACTCGCCGGAAAACTCGCGGACGGCCATCGTGGGGTTGTGCGCAAACATGCGCAGCATCCCCGAGGCGAAAGCCTGCGCGGTAAAGCGGCTTTGCCGCGGGTCGAATGTGTATCGGTCCGGCATGGGCGGGGCTCCGTGCGTGGTACGACTACATCGCTCGGATCTTCATGTAGCGTTCCACATCGGGAATCAGCCCAGCAATGCCTGCTTTGAGCGGCGTTTCCAAGTCGGGCATCGCTCGGGAAAGTCCGGCGATCGCGAGGCGGCGGACGCCGGGATGGGACAAAATCAGCCCAGCGCCGAAGACTACCAGCGCCGCGCCGCCCGCAATGGCGATCATGCCGATCGCCTCGGAGGTGGCATTTTCGTTGCCGGTCTCGGTTCCGTTGGAGCCTGCTAAGCCGGTTTGCGGCTGCGTCGTCTCGTTCATGTCGTCTCCTTGGAAAGATTTTCATCTGTGATCGGCTCGACCTCGTCGACGTCGAAGAAAAACCGGTGGCCGATTTTTCCCGCTTCGCCCAGGTCCCGGCCGGGGTCGTCGTCGACCGTCACGGCCACGTGAACGCGGTTCTCGTAGTCCTGCTCGATGGCGGCAATGGTCGCGGCGCGGCCGGCGAGGGCCGTGTCGAAGATGTCGGCCGAGCGTCGCGGTCGCAGCACGACGCGGTCGCCGGGTTTCAATTCGATGCCGGCGGCGAGCGCGCGCTCGAGGCGGCGGCGCGGGACCTGCGGGTCGTCGTCGAATTGGAAGTCGTCGAGCTTCATGCCCGGCCTCCAACGCCTGCCGACACGGCCGGGCGGAGAGCGCGGACCGTGCCATGCAGTGACATTAGTTGCTCGCGCGTCAGCGCCTCGGTGCGCTCGAGCAGCGCCGCGGCGCGATCGTCGGTCGCCCGCATCTCGCGCTTCTCCTCGTCGGTCAGGGCCATGATGCGCAGCGTCAGGATCTCGTCGATCTCGCAGCCGTCGAAAAGATCCCCGGGGCTCTCCGGGGCGAGTTGCGGGTAGTCGGAGAGGATGATGGGCGAGCAGAGCACCGTGTCCGTCTCGCCCGCTTCACCCACCAGGATCGGCCAGGCGCCGATGTTTCGGCAGGCGTCGACTGCCGGGCGGCACTCGGCCGGCGGGTCGGTCATCGAGACAAACTCCGCACCGCCCCCCTGCGCGACAAGGACCATGTGCGTCGAGGCGAAAGAGCACAGCAGCGCGTCGTCTCGGGTGCGATCGGCCGAGCTGTCGAACGGGGTTTCGTTGGCGATGCAAACGGTCAACCGGTAGCAGTCCGTGACGTCTGTCGCCGCGACCGAAATTTTGACGGATCCCTCGATTGCCTGCTCTTCGCGCGTCACCGGCGGATCGGTCCGGATCTCGTGCGGAAATGAAAATTGCCGGCGCATCGATCGCCCGAGGAGCGCGTCCAATGGAAGCCCGTCGAGCCGCACCTCCCGTTCGACGGCCTCCTGCCACGCGTTTAAACGGTGCTCACCCTCCGTGCGATGGACGAGATGAAGGAAACGGACGGCAACGTCGACGCACGGAGACGCGTCGCCCGAGGCCGGCCGGCGGCGGACGATGCACTCCGTCTGCATCGTCGAGGCGTCGCCACTCTGCTTCGCCGCGCAGTATGAATCCGGCAGCAACCCGCCGAAGGTCCAGCGCTGGCGATTCTTCACCGACGGGCGATACGGGTAGAGAAGGTACCCCTCGTAGAGGACGGCGGCGGCGATGCGGTTTACGAACTCGCGGTTCATGGGGTGATCTGCTCCTCCGCGTGCTCAAGCAGCGATTCGACGGCCTGCTCCCACGTCGGAATGCCGTTGTCAGACTTGTGTCGCGACAGGCGGTCGAACACGTCCTGCCGCAGGCACAGCCACGCGATGTTGGGGTAGTACATCTCCATCATCGCTTTCCAGATTTTGACGGGCAGCCGATACGCCGCCTCTTTCTCCCACGGGATCTGCGCGACCTGCAACGGCCCGCCGTCGCTGTCGCTGCCCGCGAAGAAGACGGTCCCGCTGAACAGCAGCGACAGCGGCACTTCGCCGTCTTCCAGGCCGTGAAAATACTTGGCGGCGGCGACGTTGAAGTCGAAGGTGCAGGGGACGTTCAGGTCGACCACGCCGCTGCCGGTAAACGGCGGGACCAGCGTCGTCGTCTGGGTCCAGAGCATCGAACGGAGCGTGTGGCCCCACCGTTCCGGCGGGCCGAAAAGGTCGCGCATCCGTTCCTGCTCGTCCGGCGTGTAGCGGCGGCGGGTGACGTCGAGGCGGATCTGGCACTGGAGCATCACGCTGTGAATTGTCTCGTCAGAAATCGTATTCGTGACGCGCAGCCGCAGCGCAATCAGCGGCGACGCCGCGTAGGGCACGGGCTCGGCCGATTCGACCTGGAAGTTCAGATCAGGCATGCGCCGTCTCCCGCGCCGGCCGCGACTTGGCGCGAAGCCGTTCAAAGAACGATCGAATTTCCTGCCACGCTTCGTTCCCGCCCGAAAGGCCGCGCCACGTCGAGCGCACCACGCCGACCAGGGTGTAGCACTGGTCGATCGGCGCGAGGTAATACTCCGGCTCGGCAAAGCCGCGTGACTTGCCGATGCGATTGACCAGAATCGCCTGGACGTCGGGCTGCATCGCCGCGAGCGAGGGGTTGGCCTGCACCAGTTCCTGCCACGCGTCGAGCGGCAGGAGCGACTCGACCGGCCCGGCGGGGCTGGGGTACAGCGCCACGACTTTTCCCGCCGGCGTGCTGTGGAAAAAAAAGGCGAGGTTGATCGGCAGGTGCAAGCCGTCCCACTGTGCCTCGGTCATCGTGAAAGCCGGGAGGGTAAACGTGTCGCGCGGCACCCGCCGAAACCGGGCTTCGTGGCCTTCGAATAGCAACGCGCACGCGCCGCACGAGCAGAGCATCCGTCGCGTCGCCGGCTCCACCAGGTGCGGGTGCTCGGCCGCGAGTTCGGCGCTGCAGAGCTCGCACCGCTCGGCCGGCGGACGTTCGCGGATGAATTGTCGCAGCGCGGTAAACGGCAGTGGCCCGGGCGCACTGCCCGCGTTGCTGAGGTCGAGATCTTTCATTGCGATGTTGTCCTCAAGCCGGCGGCGATTGGTTGCTGCCGGGGGTTTTGGATTCGACTGCTTTAACGTTGACGCGCGTCGCATCCCGGGCCGTCGATTTGCCCGCCGGCCGGTTCGCCCCGGTGGCGGCGGTGTCGGTTCGGCCGGCTTCCTTGCCTTCGGTCTGCACGATCTCTTCGCCCTTTCGCGCTCCGGCGTGATGCACCGGCTTGGGGTTGCCCATGTCTGGTTGTTTCTTGGCCATGACGAACTCCTTACACCGCCGCTTTCACGGGGTGTTTAGCGAATAACATTTCGACCGGCACGAAGCCGGAACTCGGGATTTCTTTTTTGTGGTTGTCAGGTTCCGTCGTCGTAACGCCTTCGACCTCGATCGCCGTGACGTCCGGCGATCTACGAAAAAGCGCCGGAC
>JBKJRK010000635.1:0-5833 GCA_046593135.1 Tepidisphaeraceae bacterium
GCAATTTTGTCGAGCGGCACTGGAGGATGATCGACGAAATGCTCCGACCCGATCAGGCCCGATTCCTCGGCGGTAAAACCGACAAAGACCAGCGACCGTCGGTCGGTCGCGTGCGCCTCCGCGTAGTGCTCGGCGAGCGCGAGCATCGCACTGGTACCGGATGCGTTGTCGTCGGCGCCGTTGTGAATCTCCTTTGCGTTCGGCTTTAGACTCCCCGCGCCGCCGCGGCCGAGGTGGTCGTAATGAGCGCCGATGACTACGTATTCCCCGGCCAGTTTGCCTTTTCCTGGAACAATGCCGACAACGTTTTTCACACCGGTGTCGGTTCGCAGAATCTTCACCTGCCCCTTGGCCGAAACGTTGGGCAGGGCATGCGCCACCGGCTTGTCCGAAGCGTCGATCTCCGCCTGTAGGCCGGCCAGATCCTTGACGCCGGCTTGTTTGAGCAGTTCTTCGGCGAGGTGCTGGCGGACGTGGAGGAACGGGATGACGGCCTTCTCGCTCATGAACTGCCGCACGAACGGCATCGCTTCATCTTTATGAAACTTCGGAGGATTCACGAGCAGCAGCGCCGCCGCCCCGTGCTTCACGGCGGCCTTGGCCTTGGTCATCAGCGTTGCTTCGGAGGACCAATCGCCTTTCTCCTTGGTGAACCGGCTGTTGCCCTCCGAATCGTGCGGCTCGTAGCGCAGGGCGAGCACGATTTTCCCCTTCACGTCTACGTTGGCGTAGTCGTCGTAGTCATGTTCTTTGCTAGAAATGCCGTAGCCGACGAAAACCACGGGTCCGTCGAATTTGTCTTCGCCGGAGAAACTGACCACGGTGAAGTCCTTGTCCATCCCGTACGTCTTGTCACCAGAGACAAATGTGGTCGCGGGATCGGGCGCGGTGGCGGCGGTGATGGTGAACGACTGGAAATAATCGTCTAAGCCCGGGGCAGGTTGCAACCCCAAATGCTTGAACGCGTCGGCGATGTAGTCGGCGGCCTTGTCGATGCCGGGCGTGCCGATTCCCCGGCCTTCGAGCGCATCCGAAGCGAGGTACTCCACCGACTTGCGAACGTCGACACGAAAGCTCGGATCTGCTTTCACCGTCGCAACCGACGGCGTCAACGTCTCCGAAACCGCCGGCGAATTGCAGGCTAACGGAACGGCCAGTAAACCCCAGCGGAGCACCTGAAACAGGGATGAAAAACGCATTGGAGCGGATTGTAGGCCCACACCGATGCGCGAACAAACCAAGCCGTCTCACTTTCCGCCGTGACACTCGGGGGCTTCGCTTGTCTCCTCGGGCGCATCTTAACGTCGGCCTTCGCCTATAATCCGCGACGTGAAGACACGTCGGGCGCAGACTTATGTCCGTTCGGTGGTATTGGCCGGGGTGGTCGTTGGGGGCGTCGCGCTGGCGTATGTCGGTCTTTCGGCGATGAGGCCGATGGTGACGGTGACGGAGGTCGCGGACCGGCGGGTGGTCCAGGCGTTTTACGCCACCGGCACCGTTTCGCCGGAGCGGGAATACCCGATTCGCACGAGCACGGCGGGGCTGCTGGTGGAGGTGTTTGTCGACAAGGGCGACGCCGTCAAGACCGGACAGCCGTTGGCGTTTGTCAGCGATCCCGACCTCGAAGCCAAGGTGAAACAAGCCGAGGCCGAGTTGGCGGAAAAGCAGGCCCGCGCCGACGCCAAAACCTCGCCCGTTCTGCGCGAGCTAGACGAAAAAATCGGCTTCACGAAGGACATGGTCGACATCGCCGACCGCGAGCAGAAACGCTTGCGGAGCCTCATCGAGAGCGGCTCGGCCACGCCGACCGATGTCGATCGCGCGATGGACCGCGTGAAAGGGGTGTCCATGGAGTTGGCGTCCTGGAAATCCCAGCGTGACACCAAACGGCTCGAGCTTCAAAAGGACGTCGACGTCGCCCGCGCGTCGCTCGTCGCTGCCCAGGAAAACGCCAAGCGGCAGACGCTCGCCAGCCCGATCGACGGCGTGGTGCTCGACCGCCCGGTTTCCAAGGGGACGCGACTGGCCGTCAATGACCACGTCATGCGCGTCGCCGACGTGAGGCCGGACAAGCTCGTGATGCGGGCGCAGGTCGATGAAGAAGACATCACGAAGGTCGTTGTCGACAACGGCAACCGGCAGGTAGTGCAGATGTCGCTGTACGCGTTTTCACCCCGGCCCGGCGAGCGGCAGGTGACGCAGCGCGTGTTCGAAGGCAAGGTCCTCCGCAAGTACGACCAAGCCGACCCCGACCGGCGGACGTTCGAGGTCGACGTGTCGCTGCCGGGCGATGAAACTCGGTTTCAGCCGGGCATGACGGGGGAATTGGCGTTCGTCATGCAGAGCAAGGAGAGCGCCGCCGTCGTGCCGACGCAAGCGGTGCAGGACGGGTCGCTGTTCGTCGTGCGCGACCACCGCCTCACGCGCGCGGCAGACGTGAAGTTAGGCGTGACCGGCGTCGAGCGGGTCGAAGTGCTCTCCGGCCTGGCCGCCGGGGATCGCGTGGTTATCAGTCCGGTCGCCGACCTCTCTCCCGGCCAACGGGTCCGCGAGACTTTCATGGACCCCGATACCGCCGCCGGTTTGAACAAGCCGAAGGCGAAGGAAATCTTCCGGGGCGGGTTTTGAGGAAGTGGCCGGTGGTCAGTGGCCCGTGGCCGGAGAAGAAAGTCGTTTTTGCCGGCCACTGGCAACCGGCCACTGGCAACTTTGCATGCGTTGGTTCATTTCCATCCGCTACTTTCTCACGCACAAGCGGCAGTCGCTGGTGTGCATCGCCGGCGTCACGATCAGCGTGATGATGTTCATCACGATGACGTCGCTGATGAACGGCCTGACTGACAAATTCATCGTCGAGACGGTGGAGTCGAGCGGGCACGTGACGATCAAGGACGAGGCGCGGGAGTCGCGGACGGCGATCCTTGAAGCGCGATACCCTGACGCAAAAAACGGGAAGGGTGGGTTGCTGTCCCTGGAGGGAACCAAGCCGCGCGAGCAGACCAAGAAAATCCGCCACGCGCGGACGCTGATGAAAGTGCTCGACGCGATGCCCGACGTGGTGGCGGTAGCGCCGATGGTCAACGGGAATGCGATTGCGACCTACGGGACGAAAACACTCAATCTGAACGTATTCGGGATCGAGCCCGAGCGGCAGATTCGCGTCACGACGATTGGCGACAATGTGATCGAAGGCAGCTTTTCCCGATTGCGCACGACCGCCGACGGTATTATCCTCGGCCGCGGCGTCGCCGACGTGCTCGGGGCCAACCTGGACGACAGTGTTTCACTCTCCAGCGCCGAAGGCGGTCGGACGACCGCCCGTGTCGTCGGCATCTTCCAGACCGGCGTCACGCCCGTCGACTACAGCCGGGCGTACATGCTCATCAACAGTGCGCAAACGCTGCTGGACAAGAAGAACATCGTCAACGAAATCACCATCCGCACGACCGACTACACCAAGGCCGAGGCGCTCGCCAAACAGATCGAAGGGATCGCCGGCTACCGCACCGAAAGCTGGCAGGAGGCGAGCGCGAACTTCCTGAAGATATTCAAGATTCAAAAAATTATTACTTACATCATCACCGCGGCGCTGCTTGTGGTGGCCGCGTTCGGCGTGCTGAACATCCTGATCATGGCAGTGCTGGAACGCGTGAACGACATTGCCATCCTCAAGAGCTTCGGCCTCTCGCGCGAGGACATCACGGTCATTTACCTGTTCCAGGGATTGGTGATCGGCCTGATCGGCTCGTCGATCGGGCTGATCCTCGGCAAGCTGATGGTCGAAGGCCTGCGCAAAGTGCCGATTCCGATGGAAGGGCTCGTGAAAACCGAAGGTTTACTGATGAGCGAGCACGTGAGCCAGTATTACACGGCCTTCATCAGTGCGATGGTCGTCGTGCTGATCGCCGCGGTGTATCCGGCGCGTCGCGCGGCGAAGTATGACCCGGTGGAGGTGATTCGCGGTGCGCATTGAGCTGGAAAGACCGGGTGACAAAACGACAAGGGGACAAGGTGAAGGGGAGAATCTCCTCACCTTGTCACCCCCTCACCTTGTCACCTTGTCATCTTCCCCGCTCCTCCTGCGGGCTCAAAACGTCCACCGCGTTCTCGGCTCGTTCGACAACGCCAATATGGTCCTCAAGGGCGTCGACTTGTCGATCGGTCGGGATGAATACGTTTCGATCGTGGGTGCCAGCGGGTCGGGCAAGAGCACGCTGCTCTACCTGCTCGGCGGGCTCGACCGCCCGACGACCGGCACGCGCGGACCGGACGGGAAAGAGATTCCGTTCGATCCGCCCAGCCGGGTGTTCATCGACGGGCAAGACACGACGGAACTGAACGACCAGCAACTGGCTTCGTTGCGAAACGAAAAGGTCGGCTTCGTTTTTCAGTTCCACTACCTGCTCAAGGAATTTACCGCGCAGGAAAACGTGGCCTTGCCCATGTTCAAACTCGGGCGGCTCAAGCGAGCGGCGGCCATGGAGCGGGCGGCGACGCTGCTGGAAAAATTGGGGCTTGGCGACAAAATCAAACGCCGGGCCAATCGGCTTTCCGGCGGCGAACAGCAACGCGTCGCCATTGCCCGCGCGTTGGCGAACGAGCCGGCGGTGCTTTTGGCTGACGAGCCGACTGGAAACCTCGACCGGGCCAACGGCGAGCGCGTGGCGGAAGTCTTCGCGGAACTGTCCGCGCTCGGCCAGACCATCGTGATGGTCACCCACGACCTGTCATTCGCCGCGCGCGCCCGGCGGCTCGTGCGGATGGAAGACGGAATGGTCATCGAAGACAAAACGCTGACCGCACCGCCCAAGCCTGTCGGCGAAACACCTGCGGTGCAAGAAATCCTCACTTGATACTCTGGACCCGCCCCGCGGCCGACCGTTGCCGGGGCGGGTCGAATGGGCGATAAGATAGGTGTGCCGAGCGAACCTGACTCGATCCCGAAGACGACCGCGGCGCCGGCGACGTCTACCACCCGTGCCGACGGGTCGACGGCCGTGTCAAAATTATCGGTCGTCATCCCGGTTTACAACGAGGCATCCACGGTCGAGCAAATTGTGGCGCTGGTCGCCAAGGCGGCGCTGCCGCAGGGCGTGTCGCGGGAGATCATCTGCGTCAACGACTGCTCGACCGACGGCTCCCGCGAGAAACTCGACCGGTTGCCGGAACGGCACCCGGGGATCGACGTTGTAATTCTTCATAAGACGGTCAACGAAGGAAAAGGGGCCGCATTACGGGACGGGTTCAAGCGGGCGACGGGCGACGTGGTGATCGTGCAAGACGCCGACCTCGAATACGACCCCGCCGACTACATGAAGCTGCTCACGCCCATTGTTGAAAACCGGGCCGACGTGGTCTACGGCAGCCGTTTTATGGGCGGCGAGCCGCACCGGGTCTTGTATTTCTGGCACACGCTGGGGAACCGGTTTCTTACCTTCCTGAGCAACATGTTCACCAACCTCAATCTGACGGACATGGAGGTTTGCTACAAAGCGTTCCGCAAGTCGGTGCTGGACCGGATCGATATCAGGTGTAACCGCTTCGGCTTCGAGCCGGAAGTGACGGCCAAAATTGCGAGGATGCAACCCCGGCTGCGCATCTACGAAGTGGGCGTCGCTTATTACGGACGGAGCTACGAAGAAGGGAAAAAGATTACTTGGAAGGACGGGATCAAGGCGATCCTGACGATCGTACGATTCAAGTTCTTTGACTGAGTGGCCGGTGGTCGGTGGCCAGTGGCCGGTAAATTTCTGTCTTCTGACTGACCACTGGCCACCGACCACTGGCAACTGATTTCTCATGCGTATCCTCATCACCGGCGCCGCCGGCTTTC
>JBKJRK010000508.1:0-3708 GCA_046593135.1 Tepidisphaeraceae bacterium
CTACCTGCCGGGCGAGGGCGGCAGGTAGATGCCCGGCTCGACGGTGACGATCATGCCCGGGCGAAGCTCTTCTTCGCCGCCGTTCTTTCGCAGTGTCGGCAGCTCGTGAATCTCCCTGCCGATGCCGTGGCCGAGCCCGTGACCGAACTGTTTGCCGAAGCCGCCTTTTTCGATGACGTCGCGGGCAATGCGGTCGGCCTGCAAAGTTGTAACGCCCGGGCGAAGGAACTTGATCGCGGCCTGCTGGGCGTCGTACGCGACGTTATAAATCTGCTTCATCTTCGCGCTGACTCGCCCGACCATCAAGGTGCGGGTCAGGTCGGAACAGTATCCTTTGTACAGCGCGCCCCAGTCGATCAACAAAGGTTGGTCGCGTTGCACAAGCGTCTCGCCCGGACGGTAGTGCGGCAGGCTGCTGTTGGCGCCGGCGGCGACGATTACGGGAAAACTGCTGTCGCTGGCGCCGCGGGAGCGCAGCTCGAACACAAGCAGGCCGGCCAGATGGTTTTCCGTATGCCCGGCCTTGATCTCTTCACGGATCGCCTCGAACGCCTCCTCGGCGACGCCGATCGACTTGCGGATGAGGTCGATCTCGTGATCGTCCTTCACTTTACGAATGTTGGTCAGAACGTTTTCAACCGGCACGAGTTCGATCGACGGCGGGGGGGTTGGCTCTTTCAGCTCTTTGACCGCCTTATCGATCGCGTGAACCTGCCCGAAAGCCGTGAAGTTGGCTTCAAAGCCCACGCGCTTGACCTTCGCGTGTGCCAAGGCCGTCGCCAAAGCGTCGGACATCTTGCCTTCACGGATCGCCATCTTCAGCCACCCCGCTTCGAGGTCGGCCTGCTCCTGATACCGGAAATCGGTGATGAGAAAGAAGTCCTTCTCTGTAATCAGGCCGACAGAGTCGTCGCCGGTGAAATTGGTGAGGTAAGCAAGGTCCGGCGGATGGGTCAGGAGGAAGCCGTCCAGCTTCAGCTCCTTCATCGCGTCCCGGATGCTTTTATGACGCACCTTGAGGTACGCCTTGGCTCTGCTAACAGCGGGCTTGGTCTGCATTTCGGCGTGGTTCCGTGAGGCAAGGGTCAGTGAACGAAAGCGGCAGAACCGTACCGGAGATGCGCAAAACCGTCAACCGAAGGCCAAACGCGGCAGGATGAAAACGTAAAGACAAAAAGCAGAAGGGCACAGTAACAAGGTAAACGCGCGTTTCGACGGTAGCTACCCCTTGGGTTGGTTCGCGACGGCCCGCCGGGGCCGGGTTTCTGAAGCACTGAATTTCAGCTCTTTCTCGCTTCCGTCTTCCCAGCGGCGGGTGGTGGCGGCGCGAGGACCTTGATTTCGCGCAGAATATAGTCGTTACGACCCCGAAGGTAGACCTCGATCTCCGTGTCAGGCTTAAGTCGTTTAATCAACTGAAGTTGCTTAGCATCGGGCATGAGGAACTTCGTCGCCCCCTTTTGTCGTTCGACGCCGGGCAGGGAAATCGTCAGTGTTTCGTTCCCGGAGGTCATTTTGAAAGCGGCCGTGACGACGCCGCCATTTTGCGCCTGCGTGAATTCGATGAATTTGCCCCTTTCCGGAGGGTAATACTCAAAAATCTCCTGAAGTACCGGCGGCTTCCCCGGTTTGAAGGTGGCTTCGATGGCCTCGCCGGGTTGGACCCGTCCGAGGACGTAGTCGACTTGTCCGGAAGGGTTCCAATCGCCGGTGGCGCTGTTCTTCGTCAAGGGCACCATAGCGACAATTTCGCGGCCAAATTTGCGCAGCTTAAGGCCCATGACCTTGTCGCCGTCGCCGGTCTTCTGGCGGTCCCAGCCCAGGAAGACGTAGCCGTTGGGGCGATCCTCGCCGGGGGTGACGTCGGCCTTGCTCACCTCGACCGCTACCGTCCGGCCACGTTGGCGTTCGGTACGGACCTCAATGATGTCATTCGGAGCAAACCCCTTGACGGCATCGGCGACAGGAGTCAGCGGGTCGTACTTGCCCGTGGCGGGCTCGTTATTCGGAACGTTGAAGGTCTCAGACTTGCCGTTGAATACGTCTTCTACCAACAACGTCATCACTTGACCGTCGCCGCCGCCGCCCTTTTTTTCGCCCTTGAAGCGGTAAAATTTTGCCGGCGCTGCCTTCTCGTCCTTTGACGCCGGTTTGTCCTTGTCGGACATGGCGTCATCGGGCTTGGCCATTTCGTCTTGTGCAGGCTGCTTGGAACTGCTCGTCTTTTTGTCCGCCGCCCGGACGGCCACCGCGCAGGCGAAAACACCGGCCAGCACACCGGCGACGAAAAATCTACTTCGTGACATCACGTGACGACCCTCTCCCGGCGCACTGGCGTCGTAATTTCATATTATACGCCTTTAAGCGATCCACATAGGCATTTGGTGCCGGCGTCAGCCTTCCCCGCGCAACCCGATTGCGCTGGCGGTGGCGTGGGTCTCGATATGGCTGATGCTGACGTGCCACCGGGCGATGCCAATTTCGCGCGCGACGCGGGCACATTCACCGGTCAGCACGATCTTCGGCTGGCCGCTGGTTTCCTTCGTGACTTCGACGTCTGTCCACGCGATCCCGCCGCGCCACCCCGTCCCCAGAACCTTGAGAACCGCCTCTTTTGCGGCAAATCGCCCGGCGAGGTGCTCGAAGTATCGCTTCGGATTCAACGCGCAATACCCCTGCTCGGCCGGCGTGAAGACGCGGTCGAGAAAGTGCTGGCCGTGGTTGTCCACCAGCGCCTGGATCCGGCTGGTTTCCACGATGTCGATGCCGTGGCCGACGATGGGCATGAGGGAAATGACGAATAACCAAATCCCAAACACGAATCAATGTCGAAAGATGAATTTGGTCGCCGGCCATTCGGGTTTGGTCATTCGTTATTCCGCAGTTAGCATCGTGGAACCCAACCGCGACCGCTAAGGAGCCCCTCCATGACCCCCCGTGACGTGTTGAAGCTGGCCGAGCAAAAAAGGGTTCAGTTTGTCGATCTTCGCTTCATGGATTTTCCCGGGCTGTGGCAACACACCACCTGCCCCGTCGGCGAGCTGACACTCGACAGCTTTGACCAGGGCTTCGGATTTGACGGGTCGTCGATCCGCGGATGGCAGGCGATCAACGAGTCGGACATGCTCCTGCTCCCCGTTGCCGAGACGGCGAAGATCGACCCGTTCATGCAGCACACGACGCTCTCGATCATCTGCGACGTGCGCGACCCCATCACCAAGAAAGAATACAGCCGGGACCCGCGATCGATCGCGCGGAAGACAACGGCGTACCTCGAAAAAACCAAAATCGCCGACACCGCGTTCTTCGGGCCCGAGCTGGAGTTCTTCGTTTTCGACCACGCGTGGTACGACCAGGGGATCAACTACGCGAAGTACCACGTCGGCAGCCGGGAGGGCGTCTGGACGCGGGGCGACGAGGACCCGACGAACCTCGGGCAGAAGATCCGGCTGAAGGAGGGGCTGTTCCCGATGCCCCCGATCGACCAGCTCCACAACATTCGGTCGGAGATGGTGTCGGAGCTGATCAACCTCGGCATCCCGGTCGAGGCGCACCACCACGAGGTGGCGACCGGCGGGCAGTGCGAGATCGACATGCGGTACCAGCCGCTCGTGCGGATGGCCGACAACGTGATGACGTACAAGTACGTCGCCAAGAACATCGCCGCCCGGCACGGCAAGGTGGCGACGTTCATGCCCAAGCCGCTGT
>JBKJRK010000004.1:0-4330 GCA_046593135.1 Tepidisphaeraceae bacterium
GAGGAAACCACTCTTCCGAGGAGAACTTGTGTCACACGAACGCTTCTTTTATATGACGCTCAGCGCAATCGTGGTGGCAGGAAGTTTAGCCATGGTTTCCAAGTCGCAGGTCTCCGCTCGGGCGAGTGATGCGGATCAAAAGGCTCCCGCCCAGATCAATGTCTCGCACGATGCGAAGATAGTCTCTGCCGGCGCGCGGTGAGCTGGCGGTACTTTTCATTAACCTAAAGCCCTTCGCCCCGCCCTAGTCGGTTCCGCGAAGGGTTTTTCGCGTCCCCACTCGTCTCGTCTTCAAGCCGTCGCGGCTCCCTGCGCCCGGCGACGCGCTACACACTACTCCAGCCAGCAACTGCAAAATCCTTAAATCCCGCTCGGCGCAATACGTTCCATATTTTGACGCTCCCCGACGCTCCTGATAGTCTCGGGAAAATGAACCGGGCGTGCGCGCCGGTGACGGCGTGCGCCGCCGTTTGTCGCGCGGATAGCGGTCGCCTCGATGGCGGTTCGAGAGTTGCGGTTCGACGGTATCCGGTTCATGCCGCCCCACCTGTGAGAAAGTGAGAAGCACCATGGCCAGCCCCCTTCGCTCGTGGTCCCCGTTTCGTTTCGGCCGCGCCGCAGGCGCGGGGTGGTCCTCGGACGCCCGGCGGCAGGCCCGAAGGCCCCGCGCGCGGGTCGAACCGCTTGAGGATCGCCAACTCCTGGCGGCGTCGCTCGTCAGCATCGATTCGACCGGCCTGACCGGCGGCAACAATACGTCCCAGGATTCCGACATCAGCAGCACCGGCCGGTTCGTGGTGTTTACCAGCCGGGCAAACAATCTCACCACAAACGACGCCAACGCGACGTTCGACGTTTACCTCCGTGACCTCCAGACCGGCGTCACGCAGCTCGTCAGCGTTAACAGTTCCGGCACCGGCGCCGGCAACGCCAATTCGACGGACCCGTCCGTGAATTCCAACGGCCGCTACGTCGCGTTCACCAGCGACGCCAACAACCTTGTCGCGGGCGATAACAACGGGAAATCCGACGTGTTCGTTCGCGACATGTTCACGAACACGACGAAACTGGCCAGCATCAACGTGCTCGGCACCGGCCCGGCCAACGGCGACAGCCTGCACCCGGCCGTCAGCGACGACGGCAAGTTCGTCGCCTTCGCCAGCGACGCGACCAACGTCGCCTCCAACGACGCCAGCCCGACGCGCGACGTTTTTCTTCGCAACCTCGAAAGCAACACCACGACGCTCATCAGCCGGGCGCTGGTTTCGACCGTCGGCGGCAACGGCCCGTCGCAGAGTCCCGCGATCAGCCTGCGGCTCAACGACGATGAAACCCAATCGGTCTTCGTCGCGTTCATCAGCGAAGCCACCGACCTGGAGGGCGGCGGCGGGGCGGCGGGGGCGGACGTGTACCGGCGCGATTTCGATGCGGCAACGACGAAGCTCATCAGCTCGACAAACGGCGCCACCGGCGGCAGCGTTGACCCGGCAGCAGGACCCCCGGCCCTCAGCAGCAGCGGACGCTACGTCGCCTTCGCCAGCACCGCGGCCGACCTCGTCGCCGGCGACATCAACGGCCTGGCCGACGTGTTCCGCGCCGATAGCGCGACCGGCGTGATCGACCTCGTCAGCCAGAATACCGCCGGCGTGTTTTCCAACGGCGCTTCGTCGCGGCCCCGGATCAGCGGCGACGGCCGCTACGTCTCGTTCACCAGCACCGCCTCCAACCTCGCCCTCCCGGATGCCGCGGCGGGCTCTGACGTCTTCATCCGCGACATCGACGGAACCGCAACGTTCCTGGCCAGCGCCAACCTCGCCGGCGACGGCGGCAGCGGGGCGGCTACCGAGCCGGCGATGAGCGACGACGCGAAGACCATCACCTTCACCAGCACCTCCGCCAACCTCGTCACGGAAAGCGCCACGGGCAGCCAAGTGTACGTGGTTTCCACACCCCTGCCCGATGCCGACGTCACGCGCCCGACGTTCCGCGTCCCGACGCAGCCGAGCGTTCCCGCGGTTGGGAACAACGTGCTGCCGTTTACGGTCATTTTCGAGGACAACGCGTTCGTCGACGCCGGCACGCTCGGCAACACGGATGTCGTCGTGACAGGACCCAACGGCTTCAGTGAAACGGCGACGCTTTTCGCGCTCGTCAGCACGACCGGCACCTCGGCGACGGTCGCCTACACCGTGCCCGCGCCCGGCGGGACGCTGTCGTCGGAAGACAACGGCACGTACGTCGTCACCGTCCGCGGCAGCGAGGTCGGCGACGCCTCGCGTAACTTCGTCGCCACCGCAAGCACCGGCACGTTCGTGCTGGCGCTGCCGACCACTGAAACCGTGCTGCCCGTGCCTACATTCTCCGGCGGGTCGCCCAACGTCGGCACCTCGACGTACGAGTTCAACGTCACCTACTCCGAACGCGGCGGCATTGACTTCGCCACCTTCGGCAACGACGACGTCAGGATTACAGGCCCCAACGGCTTCTCCCAAAACGCCACGTTCATCGCCAGCACGCCGCTCAGCCCGACGACGAATGCCGTCGTGTACCGCATCACGGCGCCCGGCGGCGTTTGGGACGCGCCGGACTCGGGGCAGTACACCGTCAGCATCCTCGCCGGCGGCGTGGTCGACCTCGGCGGCAACGCCGTGGCGGCGGGGCCGATCGGAACCTTCACCGCGCTCGGCCCGGATCTCATCGCCATCCCGCTCCGCAACCTCCGCTCCGGCGCGATCAGCGGGGTCGACGTTCAGAGGGCCAAGATCCGTGTCCTGAACCAAGGCACGTTCCCGACGACCGTCCCGGTCGCCGTGACGCTTTACGCCTCGCTCGACCAAACGCTCGACCCCGGCGACGCGACAATCGGCACATTTATCGAGGAGCGTCCGATCCGAGCCGACGACTTCCGGGAAATCAAGGCACGGTTCACCTACCCGACAGTTGTGGCCGGCGACTATTTCATCTTGTCTCAGGTCGACTCGGCCAACGCCGTTGTCGAGCAGTTCGAGAACAACAACGTCGCCGCCAGCTTTAAGAAGGTCGGGCTGTCCGCGCCGTTCGTGGACCTCGTGCCGACACTGCTGCCTTTCACCGGCATCCGATCGCGGCTCGGGACAAATGAAGTGACGATTAGGATTAAAAACGCCGGCAACGTCACGACCGCCGGCGACATTCTCGTGGCGCTGAGCGCCACCAGCGACGTGACCCCCGCCCCCGGCGAACGCCCCGTCGCCAGCGTGCCCATCAAGATCAGTCTTAAACCCGGTCAGACCAAGACCTTCCGCCTGCCGTTCGGGTTCCCGATTGAATTCGAACGCGGCAATTACAAGATGGTGGCGACCATCGACTCGGGCAATGTCATCCCCGAAAGAGACGAAGCCAACAACCGCGTCGTCTCGTTCTCCGAGTTCCAGTTCGTTTGACCTTTACGCTCGAGCTCGCTTGACGAAGGCCAGGGTAAATTTACCGTGGCCACTGTCGGCGGCCATGCGCTACCATGATCGTGGTAGCGACGAAGCGTGCCGCTGCCACGGAGGGTGAGTTGGTGATTGGATTGTTTTGTCGGAAAAAGAATTCGCCTGTACCGTGCGACTCCCCGTCGGCGAGGCTGGCGGGCGTCGAACAACTCGAAACCAGGCGGCTGCTGGCGGGAGACTTCAGCCCTTTCCAGTTTCCACCATCATCCTTGCCCAACACGGCTGCTGTTGAGTTCGCTTTAGCGACCGATCCGCTGGCGAACCGGCCCACCGTCAGCGCCACCCGTCCTGCCAACGGGGCCACGAATCAGCCGCGTAACGTCTTCGTTGGCGCGGACGTAAAGATTCTCAATTCCGGTCACGGCGTCGATGCCAGGACCGTCACGCCGGATAACGTCAAGATCATCCGCACGCGGGACGGCGTTCAGGTCGCCACCAACGCCAACACGTCCGGCGGTGGCGACGCCATCGTCGTGGCGCCGGTGGGGCTGCTCGAAGCCGACACCCAGTACACCTTCATCGTCACCGACAACGTGAAAGACACGGCCGGCGCGCGGTTCGTGCCGTCGTCGACGACGTTTACCACCGGTACCCAAAGCGGCAACACGCTGGACGGGTCGGTCTCGTTCAACCGCGTCGAGCAGCCTGCCGCCGTCGGCCAGCAGTTCACCGGCGTCACGATCGGCCCCGACAACCGGCTGTACGCGGGAACGTTTGACGGCAAGATCATCCGGTTCAACATCGGTGCCGACGGTTCGCTGTCGTCGGCGCTCATCATCGACACGATCACTGCCAACAACGGCGGGCCGCGAACCATCACGGGTCTACGTTTTGGCCCCGGCAACACCGCCACC
>JBKJRK010000016.1:0-7312 GCA_046593135.1 Tepidisphaeraceae bacterium
AGCTGGTTTACGGTCTGCAAGCCGTACAGCATTCCCCATTTGCCTTTGCCGACGACGGTGATCCCTTTTCGCGTGATTTGCAAAACGCTCGCCTGCGGGCTGGTTTCGGGAGCCGCGAGGAACTGGTTGTCCTCCTTCGACAGCCAAGTAACGTTGTAGCCTTCTTCGACGGAACCAAGCCGCACGGGGATTTTCCGGTCACCGGCCGGCAAAAAACTCTTGAGCGAGGCGGAGGCCGTATCGGTTGTTGGCGAGCGGTGGGAGATTTCAAACGAGGCCTTGCCGCCGATTTTCAGGCTGCCGCCACTCAACGTCAGCCCTTGCGGATATGGGAGCAGATTGAGCGTGTCATTGGTCATCGCCCCGCTCATGGCGGGTTGCGTCGCCGGCCTGCTGGTCGGCTGGTGAGCTGAATTGACACAGCCCCCGGCCACGACTCCCAGCCCGGCCAGGGAAGCCGCGCCGAGAAACTCACGCCGGTCGATCAAAGTATTTTTTGTAGCCATGAAGTGAAAGTCTGCCTTTATTCCCATGCTTCGGCACGGCGGCGACACGCCGCACGATCCGTGAACGATTGCGTAACACGGAATACGCTCGCACACCGGCGACGTTGCCGCCGTGCGCCGGCACAGAGATATGAATGTTGAATAAGGCTTGGCGGCAACAGGGTCAACAGGCCGTGACCTCGAAAGTTGCCGGAAGATGAATGGAGCCGGAATGTCGGGTATACAGGGGAGCCTCATGGGACACTCCACCGCAGATTATGTCCGCTATTCGCTGGACGATCCGGAAGCGTTTTGGGCCGGGCAGGCGCGGGGGATTCATTGGGAGCGGCCGTTTGAGACGGTGTGCGACTATTCGAACCCGCCGTTCGCGCGGTGGTTTGTCGGGGGGCGGACGAACCTTTGCTTTAACGCGCTCGACCGGCATCTGCCCGCCCGGGCGGAGCAGCCGGCGATTTACTATTACTCGACCGAGACCGGGGAACGGCGGACCCTCACGTATCGTGAGCTGCACCGGCAGGTGTGCGACTTCGCGGCGGGGTTGCGGTCGCTGGGACTCTCGCGCGGGGATCGGGTGGTGTTGTATCTGCCGATGATCCCGGAAGCCGCGGTCGTGATGTTGGCGTGTGCGCGGTTGGGGGTGATTCACTCGGCGGTGTTTGCGGGATTTGCGGCTCCGAGCCTGGCGAGCCGGATCGACGACGCCGAGGCGAAAGTTTTGATCACCGCAGACGCGGGGATGCGCGGGGGGAAGCTCGTCGAGTTGAAGAAGCTCGCCGACGAGGCGATTGGACTCTCCGGCGGCAGTGTGCGCCATCAGATCGTGATCAACCGCGGGCTGGACGGTTCGATCACCATGCAGCCGGGCCGCGACGTCGACTATGCGGAGCTTATGAGCGGCGTTCGGGGCGCGGAGGTTGAATGCGAATGGCTCGAATCGACGGAACTGAGCTACCTGCTCTACACCAGCGGCACGACGGCCAAGCCGAAAGGGATCCAGCGCGACACCGGCGGCTACGCGGTGGCGCTGGTCGCGTCCCTCACCCACATTTTTAACGCGCGGCCCGGCGAAACGTTTTTCTCCACCGCGGACATCGGCTGGGTCCTGGGGCATTCGTACAACGTTTACGGCCCGCTGATGCAGGGCATGTCGACGGTCTTGTTCGAAGGGTTGCCGACGAGCCCGGATCCGGCGATCTGGTGGAAAGTCGCCGAGCAGACGCGCGCGACGGTGATGTACACGTCGCCCACCGCCATCCGCACGCTGAAGAAACACGACCCGCAGTATCTGCGTGGGCACGACCTGAGCCGCCTCAGGTATTTGTTCGTTGCCGGCGAGCCGCTCGACGAGCCGACGTCGCTGTGGATTCGCGAGGCGTTGGGACACGTCGAAATCATCGACAACTACTGGCAAACCGAAACCGGCTGGCCCATCCTGACGTTGTCGCCGGGCCTCGGACCCATCAAGGTCAAACCGGGCTCGCCGGGGATTGCGACGTTCGGGTACCGGATGGAGATCGTCGACGCGAAAAGCGGGGAAGCCGTGGCGCGGGGGGCGAAAGGCGTGCTCGCGATCGGCCTGCCGCTGCCGCCGGGCTGCATGAGCAGCGTGTGGCGGAACGACGCCCTGTTCGCAAACCACTACTGCGGCCAGTTCCCCGGCAAGCAGCTTTACTCGACGTTTGATTGGGCCGTTCAGGACGAGGAGGGGTACTACTTCATCCTGGGCAGAACGGATGACGTCATCAACGTCGCCGGCCATCGGCTCGGCACGCGCGAGATCGAGGAGGCGATCTGCAACCACCCCGGCGTCGCCGAGGCGGCAGCGGTCGGCGTCGCGGACGAGACGAAGGGACAGGTCATCAACTGTTTCGTGACGCTCAAGCAGTTCAACGAATTGGTCAACGCCGACACGATCGCACGCGAGATCGAAGAAACGATCGTGACCGTCCTGGGCCGGCTCGCCCGGCCGGCGTTCATCGGGATCGTCCCGATGTTGCCCAAGACGCGGTCGGGAAAGCTCCTCCGCCGTGCGATGCTGGCCGTCGCGGAAGGGCGCGACCCCGGCGACATGACGACGATCGAAGACCCGGCGTCGCTCGACGCGATTCGGGAGGTGGTGGCGGAGAAGCGCGACGGGCAGATGCGCCCGTTATCACTACAGTGCCAAACGGGGTCGCCGTGAGCAGCCCGACTCCCCCACTCTCTCTATCCGCCGGCGCTCGATTCCGCGCCGCGGTCGACGAAGAACGGCCGTTGCAGGTCGCCGGCGCGATCAACGCGTATTGCGCGCTGCTGGCGGAGCGCGCGGGGTTCAAGGCGCTGTATCTCTCGGGCGCCGGCGTCGCCAACGCGTCTTTCGGGTTGCCCGATCTGGGCATGACGACGCTGAACGACGTTTGCGAAGACGCCCGCCGGATTACGCAGGCCACGCCGTTGCCGCTGCTCGTGGACGCCGACACGGGATGGGGCGGGGCGTTTATGATCGCGCGGACGGTTCGTGAACTTACGCGCGCCGGGGCCGCCGGGTGCCACATCGAAGATCAGGTACAGGCCAAGCGCTGCGGGCATCGCCCGGGCAAGGCGTTGGTCGGCACCGCGGAGATGTGCGACCGCATCAAGGCCGCCGTAGATGCAAGGACGGATCACGCCTTTGTCGTCATGGCGCGAACCGACGCGCTTGCGAGCGAGGGCCTGGCCGCCGCGATGGATCGCGCCCGGCAGTACGTGGCGGCCGGCGCCGACATGATCTTTGCCGAGGCGCTCACCACGCTCGAACAGTACACGCGTTTCACCCACGACGTGAAGGTTCCCGTGCTCGCGAACATCACGGAATTCGGGCAAACGCCTCTGTTCCGCGTCGAGCAGTTACGGGACGCCGGCGTGCGGCTGGTGCTTTACCCGCTCAGCGCGTTCCGCGCCATGAGCAAGGCGGCCGCCACCGTCTATGAAACGCTACGCTCGGAACAGACGCAGGAATCGGCCGTCCCCCTGATGCAGACGCGGGCCGAGCTTTACGAGGTGCTGGACTACCACGCGTACGAGCAGAAGCTCGACGCCCTGTTCGCCAAAGACAAACCGGATTCGACGCCATGACACAGCAGGTCAGTCAGCTCAAGCCGAAGAAATCCGTCGCGCTCTCCGGCGTCGTCGCGGGCAACACGGCGTTGTGTACGGTGGGCCGCAGCGGTAACGACCTGCACTACCTCGGCTACGACATCCTCGACCTCGCCGCCCACTGCGACTTTGAAGAAGTGGCCTACCTCCTCGTGCATGGCGCGCTGCCCACCACCGCCGAACTGGCCGCGTATCGGAACAAGCTGAAGTCCATGCGTACCCTGCCGCCGGCGGTTCGGGCGGTGCTCGAAGCCTTGCCGGCCGGGTCGCATCCGATGGACGTGCTCCGCAGCGGCGTGTCCGCCTTCGGCTGCGCGCTTCCCGAACCGGACGACCACAACCCTTCCGCCGCCCGGGACATCATCGACCGGCTCCTTGCCAGCCTCGGATCGATGCTGCTGTACTGGCACCATTTCTCACAGAATCAACGGCGAATCGACGTGGAAACCGACGACGACTGCGTCGGCGGACACTTCCTGCACCTCCTGCACGGCCAAGCCCCGCGCGAATCATGGGTCCGCGCGATGCACACGTCGCTGATCCTCTACGCCGAGCACGAGTTCAACGCCTCCACGTTCGCCGCACGCGTTATCGCGGGCACCGGCTCCGACGTCTACTCCGCGATCACCGGCGCCATCGGCGCCCTGCGCGGCCCCAAGCACGGCGGCGCCAACGAGTACGCTTTTCTGGTGCAAAAACGATACGCAAGCCCCGACGAGGCCGAGGCCGACATCGTCCGCCGGATTGCCGGCAAGGAGATCATCATCGGCTTCGGGCATCCGGTTTATACGATCTCCGACCCGCGCAACAGCGTGATCAAGGAGGTCGCCAGAACGCTATCCCGCGAGGCCGGCGACATGTCCATGTTCGAGATCGCCGAGCGTATCGAGAGCGTCATGTGGCGCGAGAAGAAAATGTTCCCCAACCTCGACTGGTTCAGCGCGGTGTCCTACCACGCCATGGGCGTGCCGACGGCGATGTTTACGCCGCTGTTTGCCGTCGCACGTACCACGGGCTGGGGGGCGCACGTGCTGGAGCAGCGCGCCGACAACAAGATCATTCGCCCGAGCGCCAATTACACCGGCCCGGAACACCGGCCGTTCGTGCCTCTTTCGCACCGCTAAAACGGTTCCCGTTTATGTTAGCGTCGCCCCGTGCCCCGGCTGGCTTGTCCGGCCTTGTCTTTCGTCCGAAGAACACGGCTGGACAAGCCAGCCGGGGCACGGGGGCAGACTTGGATTCCCGCTAAAGCAACTGCAAACGGCTCTAACCATTATGGCTCACCACGACCTTACCTCATCCGTACGCCCCGAACCCGACGCGCTCCTCCAGCAAATTGCCGATTACGTGCTCGCGGTTGATCGAATCGACAGCGCCGAAGCGATCGACACCGCACGCCTGTGCCTGATGGACACGCTCGGGTGCGGCTTGCTCGCGCTGTCTTACCCCGCCTGCACGAAACTTCTCGGCCCGGTCGTTCCCGGAGCGACCCTGCCCGGCCGGGGGGCGCGCGTACCGGGAACAAGCTTCGAGCTCGACCCGATCCAGGCCGCCTTCAACATCGGCGCGATGGTCCGCTGGCTGGATTTCAACGACACCTGGCTGACGGCAGAGTGGGGACACCCGTCGGACAACCTCGGGGCCATTCTCGCCGTGGCCGACTACCTCAGCCGCGGCGCGGCCCTCGACGGCGGAGCGCCGCTCACGATGCGCGACGTCCTGATCGCCATGATCCAGGCGCACGAGATCCAAGGCGTCATCGCCCTGCAAAATGCGTTCAACCGCGTCGGACTCGATCACGTGTTGCTCGTCCGCATCGCCTCAACCGCGGTCGCGGCTCGCCTGCTGGGCGGCTCGCGGGACGTCGTCATCAACGCCCTGTCCAACGCCTTTATCGACGGCGGCGCGTTGCGGACGTACCGTCACGCGCCCAACACCGGCTCCCGCAAAAGCTGGGCGGCCGGCGACGCGACGAGCCGGGGCGCCCGTCACGCGCTGTTCGCATTGAAAGGCGAGATGGGCTATCCCGGGGCTTTGTCGGCAAAAACCTGGGGGTTTCAGGACGTGCTTTTCCGCGGCCAGCAAATCACGCTGCCCGAGCAAGGCTTCGGCACCTACGTGATGGAGCACGTCCTCTTCAAAATCTCGTTCCCCGCCGAGTTCCACGCCCAAACGGCGGTCGAGGCGGCCGTCCTTCTGCACCCACGCGTGAAAGAACGCCTCGATCAAATCAGTCGGATCACCATCGAGACGCAGGAGAGCGGCAAGCGGATCATTGACAAGACGGGCCCGCTCGATAACCCGGCCGACCGTGACCATTGCATGCAGTACATGGTCGCCGTCGCGCTGATCAAAGGAACGCTTAGCGCCGACGACTACGAGGACGCCGCCGCCGCCGACCCGCGCATCGACCCCCTGCGCGCCCGCATGGAAATCGTGGAGAACCGGGAGTTCACGGCCGACTACATGGACCCCGCCAAGCGGTCCATCGGAAACGCGATCACCGTCCACTTCCAAGACGGAACATCGACCGACCGCGTGTCCGTCGAGTATCCCATCGGCCACCGCCGACGCCGCCGCGACGGCATCCCGCTTCTTTTGTCAAAGTTCGAGAAAAACGTCCGCGGGCATTTGCCGGGTTCGAACGCCGAAGCGCTTCTCACACTCTGCAACGACGCGGAGCGCCTGCACCAGACGCCGGTGCACCACTTTGTGGACCTGCTCGCCGTATGAGTCTTTGGTCGTTAGAAACTAAAAGCACGTTCGCCGAAGCCGTAGTGGTGCAGCTGCCGTGCGTCAGCCGGCCCGCCCGATCAGCCGCTTGCGGTTCCGAAACCGAAAGGCGCATTCCGGTCCGCGAAATCGCAAGCGGCGGCCCGAGGGTCGTCGCACCCGAAGTAAACTTTCTATTCACCCAGTGCGAGTCCCACGATTCCCTGACCGCGGGATTAATCTTCTGTTTTTCTACGTGATTTTCTGTCCAATTCTCTTCGCTGCGTCCGTATGCAATGCGGACGTCACACTTCCTGCGGCATAGGAGTAGCACGTGGTGGGCCAACAGAACCGAGTTGACGAATTTATCCAGCTCTTCACGAGCCACGAGCCACGCCTCCGCGCCTACGTTTTGACGCTGGTGTGCAGGTGGACCGACGCCGAAGAGGTGATGCAGCAGTGCAACCTCGTCCTGTGGCAGAAGTTCGACGCTTTTCAAAGCGAAACGAACTTCTTCGCCTGGTCCTGCCAAGTGGCCCGGCTGGAGGTGATGGACTTTCGCAAACGGCGCGGCCGCGAACGGGCGATCTTCAGCGATTCCTTCATCGACGTCGTTGCGGATGAAGCGGCTGAGATGGCCGAAGAATTGTCCGACCGCCAGACCGCCCTCCAGCAATGCCTCGAAAAACTTCCTCAGCAGCACCGCCGGCTATTGCACTGGCGTTATGCGGAGTCGGTTTCCATCGAAGACGTAGCAGGTCGGACGGGCCGGTCGATTGAGGCGGCTTACAAGACGCTCAGCCGGGTACGGCAGGTGTTGCACGACTGCATTACCCGCACCCTGGCGACGGACAAGGCATGAACAACAGTCCCAACCATTCTCACGATCTCGACAGGGCTCAAGCGTTGATCGCCGAGTTGTGCGAAGGCCGTTTCGAGCCCGAGGCGGCTTCGGAATTGGAAGCGCTCGCACGCCGGAG
>JBKJRK010000003.1:0-3746 GCA_046593135.1 Tepidisphaeraceae bacterium
CCTCGACCTCTGGGCCGCCATGAGCGACGGCGACGGCCGCCGGGCGCTGATGGCGCTGGAGGTGGCGGTGTTGTCGCAAATAAGTGATGAGGACCCAGGACTGAGGACTGAGTTAAAAGGCCAGAAAATCGGCGACCCAAATACTCAGTCCTCAGCACTCAGTCCTCAGCACTCATTACACATATCCCTCGACGTCGCCGAGCAGTCCATCCAACGCAAGGCGATCGTTTACGACGCCACCGGCGACGAGCATTACGACGCGGCGAGCGCCCTGATCAAATCCATGCGGGGTAGCGACCCGGACGCGGCGGTGTACTGGGTCGCGCGGATGTTGGAGGCGGGGGAAGATCCGCGGTTTATCGCCCGCCGGATTGCAATCCTCGCGAGTGAAGACGTCGGAAACGCCGACCCCCGTGCGCTCATGGTCGCGGTGGCGTGCTTTGACGTCGTGGAGAAGATCGGCATGCCTGAGTCGCGGATCGCGCTCTCGCAGGCGGCGATTTACATGGCGACGGCGCCGAAGAGCAATGCGTCGTACGTCGCTATCAACGAGGCCATTGCCGACGTCCGTGAGGGCCGGACGATTCCCGTTCCCCGCCACCTCCGCAGCACGGCGTACGGGGGGTCGGCCCGCCTCGGGCACGGCAAGGGGTACAAGTACGCCCACGACTATCAGGGCGGATTTGTGGACCAGGATTACCTCGGGGTCGATAAGAGTTACTACCGCCCCACCGATCGGGGCTACGAAGCGGAGATCGCCCGGCGGATGGGGCAACTGAAAAACGCGTCCCCAAACGAAACTGCGGAGACCGGGTCTAATAACACGACGGAATCGGCATAATCCACCCGGTTTCACGCGAACGCCAATTGCGGGGCTCGCATTATGCCGACAAGCCCGGTTTTGCTGTTTTTTCGTTGAACCGGAGTGCTAAATTACTTAGAAACGCTAAACCGTTTCATAAAGACATCGTATGAGTGATATGACCAAGCAGGCCGTCCGCCGACAGCTTCGCGACACGTTGGCGGCTATGAATGACGCCGACCGGCACGTAAAGAGCGTGTCGGCCTGTCGGTTCGTCTGTACAACTCCGGAGTTTGACGCCGCCCGCGTCGTCATGCTTTACCTGAGCAGCCCCGCCGAGGTCGACACCGCCGCCATCGCTTTGCGCTGCTGGCAGGACGGCAAGCAGGTCGTCGTCCCGAAGGTCAGCTGGGACCAGCGCCGCATCCTTCCAGTCGAAATTTCGAGCCTGAAAGACGGCCTGACGACCACCGGCCCCGTCCGCGAGCCCATCGCCGGCAAGCCCATTCCCCTCGATTTGATCGATCTTGTCATCGTCCCCGGCCTCGGGTTTAGCCGGACCGGTTTTCGCATCGGGCGGGGCATGGGGTTTTACGACCGCTTCCTCGCGCAGCCCGATTTTCTAGGACGTTCGTGCGGGCTCGCATTCGACGAGCAGGTCGTCGACGCGCTGCCGGTGCTTGACCACGACGTTCCCCTCAGTATGCTGGCCACGGACACGGGCATCATTCGTTTCGCGACGAATTACATTCACCAAGGCTAGTCCAGAGCCGCCGTTCCTTGGTGACCCGCGTGCGAGAGCGTTTGCTCTCGGACCGCGCGGCTTGAGTCAAATCCGCGAACCGCCGTGCGATCCCGCCGATAAGATTGAGAACAGGGAGGTTCTCCGATGAGCCGTTCACGCCCCCGTACGAGTCGGGTTCTATTGGTCGTGTTGGCGCTGGCCGTTTGTGTCGGCGTCATCACGTTCGCCCGCCGTCACAGTCAAAACCGCGCCTCCGCTGTTGCCGCCAATGCGGCGGCCGCCCCGCAGGCCCCGGCGGCTGTGGCCGCGGTGGCGGACGACGTCGACGCCGTCATCACCGCGGCGCCCGCCGCGAGCACCGGCGGCGTCAAGCCTGCAACGGCGGCGCGCGGAGCGACGGCCTCCAAGCCGCAGGCGCCTTCGCCGGTGACCGTCGTGTCGAGCAAGTCGCTCGCCGAGGCCAAGGCCCAGGCCGACGCCGGCAAGCTGGTCGAAGCCCGCGACATCTACAACGCCGCCCTCATCTCCGGCAAGCTGTCGCCAGCGGAGGCCGACGCGACCAAGCAGGAACTGGCCGCGCTGAACGACACGCTGGTGTTCTCCCCCCGCCGCATCGAAGCCGACCCGTGGGGCGGAACATTCACCGTCCCGTCCGGCGGCGTGCTGGCTAAGATCGCCAAGCGGTTCGACATCACCCCGGCGCTTCTCGCCCGCATCAACGACATCTCCGACCCGCGCCGCCTCCAGGCGGGTCAATCCATAAAGGTCATCAAAGGCCCCATTCACGCCGTCGTCGACAAGTCCGCTTTCACGCTCGACCTTTACCTGGGCGCGCCCGGCGGGCCCGGGTCGGCGTACCTCACCACCTACAGCGTCGGGCTCGGCAAAGACGACTCCACCCCGACGGGCAAGTGGCTTTGTGAACCCAACAAGAAACTCGCCAACCCCACCTACTACTCCAGCCGCGGCGAAGGCGTCATTGCGGCCGACGACCCCAAGAACCCGCTCGGCGAATTCTGGATCGGCCTGTCCGGCATCGACGGCCAAGCCGTCGGCAAGACCTCCTACGGCATCCACGGCACCATCGAACCCGAGTCGATCGGCACGATGGCGTCCCAAGGGTGCATTCGCCTGAAAAACGAAGACGTAGCCCATGTTTTCGAGATGCTGATCGAAGGCAAGAGTACGGTCGTCGTCCAGGACTGATGACCTGCCCCAATCCGCCCGCATTTCATCTACGCTCGGACACTCAATAAGTGCCCGATGACGTATCCCGCGCTGCCGAAACACTTGGCCGGGTCAAATCGTTTTAGCCGCCGTATGATCGAGGCATGTCTGAAAGGCCAGGTCTGTCAGAATCAAGCCGTGGGAAGTATGCGGCGTATCGCGAGCGCGTCAGGGCCCGGGCGGCAAAAGAATCCGACAAGAATATCAATGGCGCGGGCCACGGAGCCGCCGGCAACGGCGGGGAAAGCCCGCACGGCGGCAAATCAACACGGCGGTCGAGACCGTTTCTGGGGTTATTGCGCGCGTTCTGGGAACTATTGCGTGGGCATCGCGCCACGCTCGGCGCGGCACTGGGTACGCTGTCGGTCGCGACGCTGCTCAGCCTCGTGCCGCTGTATTGCACCAAGGTGGTGTTCGACAACGTGCTCGACACCAAGCCCCTGCCGGCCGAGGTGCGAATGTTCCCGGTTCCGAGCGACCCGCATAAGCTCTCGGCGGCGATCGGCGTGGTGATGATTACCGTCACGCTCTTTTTCGTGCTGTTCAGTATGTGGGGACGCTGGCAGACGACGCGCATCACCAAGCGAGTGCAACTGACCTACCGCAAGCGCGTGTTCGACCACGCCGTCCGGCTCCCGCTGCACAGGGTGTATGACCTGAAAAGCGGCGGGGTGTCGTCGATCCTGCGCGAAGACGCGGGCGGCGTCGGCGAGCTCGTCTTCTCGATGATCTACAACCCGGCTCGCGCCGTCATCCAGCTTCTCAGCTCGCTCGTCATTCTCGCATTCGTGAACTGGCAGTTGCTGCTCGGGGCAATCCTACTGCTGCCGACGGTCTGGCTGACGCACCGCACCTGGATTAACCGCAGACGCCCCATTTTCCGCGACATCCGCTCGACGCGCCAGGGCATCGACGCCCACGCCGCCGAGGCGTTCGGCGGCATCCGCGTCGTCCGCGCGTTCGGCCGGCGGC
>JBKJRK010000328.1:0-6218 GCA_046593135.1 Tepidisphaeraceae bacterium
CGCCAAACCCGCCCCCGCCGAACCCGCCGCCGCCGAACCCGCCCCCCCCGAACCCGCCGCCTCCCAGCCCGCCGCCCCCAAATCCGCCGCCCCCGAGTCCGCCGGAGCGGCCGGAGTTGCCGCCGCGGTTGTTCGATTGCCGGAGGTTGCCGCGCCCGAGCGGGCTGTTCGAGCCGCCGGCGTTGCGCGCGTTGGGCGTCGTGCCGTTGAACAGGCTGTTGATGACCGACTCGAGCTGGGACGAGTCGGCGTTACGAAGGTTATAAACGAAGACCGACTGCTCGTCGGTCGGATCGGAGTCGAGCTTCTCGATAACCGCCGCGATCACCTCGAGCATTTGGGGCGGGCCGGTGACGACGACGGTATTCGTGCGGTCGTCGGCCGACGCGGTGACCTTGCCCTTGTTGCGGTCCCCGCCCATTCCCGGGCGCATGCCGTCGACCCCGGGTTCCGGGAAGTAGGGCTGCATTTGACGTTGCCCGTCCCGGCCGCTCTGCGGCTGGCCGAAGGTTTCGGTGATGAGACGGGCGGTGTTTGTTGCGCTGGCGTACTTGAGCTGAAAAACCTGCACGTCGGTGGCGCTGGACATCTCGGAGTCTAATGCGTGAATGATCTGGACGATCCGCCGGATGTTGGCGGTGGTATCGGTCAATATGATCGAGTTGCTGCTGGCATTGGCCATCAAGGCGTTTTGATCGTTGACGAGCGGCTTCAAATCTTCCTTAAGTTGCATCGCGTCGGCGCTACGGATGGGAATGATCTGCGTGATCATTTCGTCGGTCGGATCAATCTGAGACGGGTCGCTGCCGGAGCGGACCGGAATGGCCGCCTTCAGGGCGCTGGCAATTGACATCACTTTCAGCACCCGCCCTTGCCGTACCGCGGCAAAGCCGTCGCGCTTCAGTACAGTGTTCAAGAGCGAAACCGCTTCCTCGGGCGTGACCGGCTGCTTGCTCACCAGGGTGACGCGGCCGTTGATGGTTGGAACTTCCTTCACCACGATAAACCCGGCGACCGCCGACAGTTCTTCGAGCACGGACTCGGTCGCGGCGTCTCTGAAGTTGAGCAGGATGCCGTGCCCGTTTTGGCGGATGGCGCCCGGCTGCGTTGCGGCAACCTCGCCCGGCTGCGTGGCGGGGACGGTCGTGGCAATGGCGGCGGTGGTGGTCGCCGGAGCGGTTGCCGGCCCGCGATCCCGCCCGACGTCGAACCGCCGAACCGTCGGCCGTTTTTCGCCTTGGCCCCGGCGAACGTCGCGGGGGGGGCGAATATCTTGAGCGGGCCGGGACGCGGGAACCTGCGGCGGTGCGACGGGGGCGTCTGGCCCAGGAGCCGCCGCCGGCGAATCGGTCGGCTGCGCCGCCCCCGGCGCGGCGACGTCGTCCGGGTTGGCTCCGGCAGGATTGGCGCCTTCGAGGTTGGCGCCGTCCGGATTAGCGCCTTCCGCGTTGCCCCCGTCGCCACCCGGCGGCTCGCGCCGGTCGGTGTCCGCGACTTCTGTCGCGTCGGGTGAAACCGGCGCGGCGGGCGCCACTTCAACGGAACCCTCCGTCGTATCTGCCGGCGGCTCGACCTCCGGCGAGACGCCGGTGTCGACCTGCGCGTCGGGCGCTTCCTGGCCCCATGCCCACGGCGCGGGATACAGCAAAGCACCGCTCGCAGCCGCCATGCCGGCGAGGGCGAGCGAAAGGGTAATCGTATACCGCAGGGGGGAACGCTGTGATTGCATGGATCGATCCTGTCGTAATCGCGCAAGTCGCGGCTGAACACGTCTGGGGCGCCGCACTAGCCTTTTGTTTCCTGTTCCCGACGAAGCCTCATTCGGTGTTCGACATCCGTCTGCGGGTCGACCGGCACGGGCTGGTTCACATTCTCCGGCGGGGGCGGAGCGGGATAAATCGCCTGCGGGGCCCCTTGAGGCGCGACGGCGCCCGGCGGTGGGGATGGAGCGGCCGGCGGACGAGGTGGCGGCGGCGGTGCCGCGGGAGGAGGCGCGGGGGGAGTGTACACGTCGCCAAGCAGGTTCCGCCCCAGGGCAATCTGAACCGGTTTTCCGCCCGACTCGAACTCAAACGCATCAAACGTTACCGCCAGCACTTTTCCGTTCGGGAGCCCGGCGATCGCGTCGCCCGGCACGAGCCGTTGCGTGGCGTGCGTCGCCGTATTCTCGAGGAACGCGACGTGCCGGCCTTCCTGGATCGCGATGCCGGTCAGAACCAATGTCGCTTCGGGCCGCGCCGGCACGACGACCGGGACCTCGACAACTGCGACGCGTGTCGGCGGGCGGTTTTTGATGAAGATGTTCTTCTCGGCCAGCAAGGCGTAATGCCCGGTGAAATCTTCCAGACGTGCCGGTGGCCGCCGGCTGGAGCGTTTCGCCTGCTGCGCCGGCGCAGTGGTCGCCGTGGTGGTCGCCGCGGCGCCGGCGCCGGCGTCGCCGGTCGCCGCGCCGGCCGTAAACATGCTGCCCAGCAGAGCCAAACCCGCGAGGCCGGGAAGGCACGACTTCCATAAAAAACGATTCATCGCCCCTCCCCTTGGCTGCCCAGCATCGCAACGGCGCCCGGGCCGACCGCGACCGGCTTGGCGGGCGGCGGTGACAGGACCAGGGTTGAAACCGACACGTTGACGACCAACTCGTCCGTGCCGTCCTTGTGGGCGTTGATCTCCAACGTGGTGACCCGCATCGGGATCTCGGCCGTCTGGATGCGCCAGAGAAACCGGCTGATCGTCCCCATCGAGCCGGCGCCGACCGCCCTCAGCATGACCTGCTGAAACTCCGGCTGCTTCTTCAGGGGTTCGACGCGGTCGGGGTTGAGTGTCGTCAGTTTCAGGCCGGCGTCCTGTGCCCAGTTGTGCAGCGCGCGCATCGCCTGGCCTTCGGCTTCACTCACCGCGGGCTTCAGGCCCGCCGACACCATGTCTTTCCAACGCTGATTCATGCGCGGCCCGTTGTTGAAAAGCTGCTCGGCGCGTTCCATCTCGACGCGCGCCGTTTCCGACTCGGCTTCAACGCGGGCGCGGCGGTCCACGAGCGGGGTGAGCACGGCGCGGTCGAGGGCGAACAGGCCGATTACGCCCGCCGTCACAAGCCCGATGATTTTTTCTCGCTTCGTTGCGACCACGATGCTTGCCTCACTTGCGTGCCGGTGCGGTCGCCGGTTTCAATCCGGCGCCTTGGTACGTGAAACTGATGGAGAAGACCACTTCGCCCGACGACCCGCCGGCGTCGAGCGGACCGAGCTTCACGCCGGCGAAGTTGCGGTTTTTGTTCAACCGGTCGGCCAGATCGAGGACGAGGTCGCGGTTGGGCGACCTGCCGGCGAGCGTGCCCTTGCGGGTTTCGGCTAGCGTGAACTTGGTGACGTAAATCGCCTCGCCGCCGTCGGGGAACGCCGTCGTCATCTCGCGGACACATTCGAGCATGGCCGGCCGGCCCTCGGGGTACCACCCGCGTGCGGTGCCGATGCGCTGCGACAGTTGCTCGGCGGAGAGGAGGTCGGGGGCGAGGGCGGTGAGCCGGGTCTTCATGTCAACGAGTTCGGATTCGCGCCCGCGGACGTCGAGCCACAGGGCCAGCAGCGCGACGGTCGCGGTGGTCGTCAGGGCCAGGGCCCACGCGCCGCGGCGTCCGATCCGCCGCTTGGACGGGGCGGCGAGGCGCGGGTGCAGGAAGTCCACCGCGCCCGCCCGCGGCTCGGCGCCGGCGAGGGCCAGGGCGAGGGCCGGCGTGAAACGCGAGGCGGCGTCGCTGGCCCGGCTGGTGGCGAGGCCGAGCGACGCGAGATCGGAAACCCGGTCGCCCGCGCCGGTGCGGAGGTCGACGCCGGCCTGGCGTGCGAGGTTCGATGCGTCGCCGACCTCGAGACCGATGCCGTCCCAGAGGTGCAACGCCTCGGGCGGGCGGGCGCCCGTGCCGCGCGGCATCATCGCGATGGTCCGGCGGATCTCGCCGGCGAGGGACGAGACGGCGGCCGCACGCGTGCCGTTCTGGGAGGCGAGGTCGGGACCGCGGATGGCGAGGTGACGGAGCATTCTAGGAGTGCCGCCCCGGCGGGCTGACAACTCGACGGCGTCGCCGTTGAGACTAAGCACGAGGCCGTCGTCGTCGCCGGAAGCGCCTGCGGCGGCCAAGGCGAGCGTCGACGGCATCACCGCCGCCACCTCGCGACCGGCGGCCTCCACGAGTTTCACCACGCGGTCTAGTTGCCGTTTGGGTATCGCCATCAGCAGCACGTCGCGCGCCGACGAGGGGTCGGACTTCCCGGCGTAATCGCAGGCAAGCTCGCCCAACTCCGTTGAAAACGCGCGCTCCGCCTGCATCCGCAGCACCTCCGCTGCCTGCTGGTCCGACGACGGCGGGATCTCCTTCTCCCGCGCGACCAGCCACCGCGCCGGAACGCCGACGACGGCTCTGCCGGCGCTGAACCCGTTCTCGCGGAGGAATCTTCCGAGCGCCGCGCCGGTCGCCGCGATGCCGGCGTCGGCTTGCGACGAAAGCCCCGCCGCCTGCGCGGGCGAAACGAATTCCGCGGCCCGGCGCACTTCCCACGGCGCGCCCGACGGGTCGCCCCCGCGCGCGGGCGCGATCTCCGCGACCGTGATGCTGCGATCGCCGAAGGCGATTCCGAGGAAGCTGGTCTTTCCCATCCAGTTCATGTGCGTATTCGCCTTATTTTCCCCGTAATCCGCCGCTCGCCCGCATCGAATCGAGCACCGCCGGGTCCAGCGGCCAGCCGCGGTCGGTCAGGTCGCGGCGGTAAATGATCCTCGGGCCCAAGGCGTCGTTGGACGCGTCTACTACGATCCGGACCCGCCGAAACGCCCGCCCGTCGCGGCTTGCGGCGACGATGTCGGCGGAGAAGACATACGACTCGCCGGTAACGTACGACATGATCTGCCCCGCGCGATTGCCGAACACTTCGCTGATCCCCGCCGTGTCCGTCGATCCGAACCCTTCAGCCGAGCGGCGGGCGACCAGCGCGCTGACGTCGGCCTCGGTGATGCGCGGCAGGCACATCATCACTTCACGCGACGCGGTGTTGACGTTGATGCGGCCGAGGGTGCTTCGCTGTTCTCCTTCATTCGGCTCGCTGGCGTAGACGGTCAGGTAGTTCTCCAGCCCGCGCTCCAAGATCTCGGCTTCGCCGAGCGCGCCGATGGTCATTCCGGTCAGGCCGGCGGCGGCATTGGCGGCCAGGCGGCTTTTCCCGGTTCCGTAGAGCAAGGCCGGGTATATGCCGCGGACGAGGAGAAGCTCGTCGATCGCTTCGAAGGCCGCGTTCTTACAGCGGTACGGCGTCGGGAGGCCGAGGTAGTACTCTTTTTCGGCGCCATCGACGGAGGGCTCGTCGTCCTCGTCGCGCCAGTCGGCGATCGAATTCGCCAGCGCCTCGGGGACGGCGTCAAAGGCCCGGACCAGTTCATAGACGTCGGGGCTGTTGACGTTGAGCTTCGACGACTCGTCGACCAGGCCGTAAGCGGGCATGCCTTGATCGCCGTAGTCCGGCCGCACGATCCAGAACGAGCCGGCGTCGCCGACGGGCACGTCGGCGAAGTAAGTTTCCTTCATCGTCATGGCTTCCGCGCGCCGCGACGCGAGGAGCGCGAGGACGTACTGCTCAGCCGCACGTTCCGCCGCGGCCGCTTTTGCGCCGGCGGCGTAGTTCGCGGAGGCCATCGCTTCGACGCGCGCCGAGCGTCCGACCACCAAAACCATCGCCGCCAAGGCCGAGATGATCAGCATGACGACCAGCAGAACCGTTCCGCGGCGGCGGGCATGAAGAGAGGGGGTGACAAGGTGAGGGGGTGACAAGGCGACCGAGCGCGCGAGCGCGATCCGTGTGTCGTATTGTCTCCTCGTCAACTTGTCGACTTGTCTCCTCATGGCGTTTCACTCCCTTCCCGCAACGCGGCTTCGTTGCGGCACGGGAGGAGGAACGAACGCGTGGTCCGGTATGTGGCCAAACTCGCCGCGTCGGCGCTGGCGAACTCGGCCGCCCGCGTGGGGTCTTTCGCGCGCGTGAGCTCCAGCATGACCTCAACCGCCATGGGCAGCGAGTTGCGGTGCTGAGAAGAGTCCCACTCGTCTGTCCATTGCGACCCGTCAGAGTAGCGAATCGTGAACGCGGTCACGCCGCGGCAGAGGACCTGTTCGTCGGGCGGCTGCTCGACTTGGGCGAGCAGGTTACGGGTGACTTGTCGGACCAGCGCCGGCC
>JBKJRK010000415.1:0-6850 GCA_046593135.1 Tepidisphaeraceae bacterium
CGATCCGCGCCTCATTCACCCAGGCAACAGCCCACGCCTCATTCGCTGCAACCGGTAACCCGGGGGCGGGGCCGCAGTTAGTTCATCAAGGTTAACCCACGCCTTGCACCTCACGCCGATCCGTCGCATCGCTCAACCGTTCGCCAGTTGTTGTCCGTCGTCAGGGGACGGCGGCGGTGCCCGGGATACGCCAGGGCGTGTTGGTCCGCAGCATCCCCCACAGCTTGACCAGCAGCCTTCGCGCCAAGGCGAAAGGGAACCCGAGCCGGGTTCACCGGTCGCCGCCCGGGAACCGGAAATTTAGATCAGGAGGTCGCCGGGTAGTATTCCACTTCTACCGTCAGGCGTGAGCCCGGCATGATTGAAGCCGGCGTATACAGCGTGAGGCTCTTCATGCTCTCGACGGCATCGTTGACGGGATAAACAACGCCCAGGAAGCCGAGCTTCCACTCCACATTTATCGTCGCCCCCGAAACGAGCGCCTTTGTGAGATCGCAGCCGTTGCCGTTGGCGTTTATGACCAGGACGTAGTTGAGGCTCGCTTTGTCGGTCGCCGTCACCTTGATCGATTTGATGGTTGCCGCCACGAGCGGGATTCTGTAATCGCTCCACCCGGCAACGAGGTCGATCGTCTTCGTTAGTTGCAAGGTTTGTGCGTAGCGACGGGTTCCGATGGTAAGGTCGTCCGTCAGAAAGAGCGGGACGGTATGCACGCCGCCGCTAATCGAAACCGTGCCAAATTTGAAGTCGGAGAGTTGGCCGCCCTGGCCGACAAGATTGACCAGGCCGGTGTTGTCGATCCGGAGCTGATCGACGAACGTGCCCGAGCTGCCGCCGGTCAGATGAAACACCGCGCCGCGTGGGGTTTGTGCGTACCGCCAGCGGACGTTGATATTTCGGAACGTCGTGTCCCTGGACCAGCTTTCGATGAAGAACACGGCCTTGTCGGCCGACGTGTCGGCGTAGACGTCGGAGACGAGCACGTTGTTTGATTGCCACGCCGTGAACACCCGCCCGGCGGCCGGATGGCCTACGACGACCGTGGCGTTGACGTTCTTGAGCTGGATGTTCGAGCTGTCCGACACGTTGAGCACCATGTTGAACCGGCCCGACACGCCGTCGATCGAGCTGTTGCGCGTGATGCCGATCCAGATTGCCGAGGCGGGAATAGTTCCGTCCACGTGGTCGAACTTGACGTCACGCACGTGTACGTCGGTCGCAAGGCTATCCACCGCCGTGATGCGGTGCATGGACGCGCCGTTGATGACGTCATAGGGGACGCTCGCCTCAACGGTGACCGCGTTATCCGCGAGGGAGACAATCTGCGTCAAGGCGGTGAAATGCTCTTCGTTCGGGTCGTTGGGGTCTTGGCCCAGTTCGACGAAGACCCATTGGCCGACGGTGAAGTCTCCCGGCGCGAACGGGCGTTTGCCGCTTGACGGGGCGACATCCATCCTGTATTTTCAGTCATAACAGAAATGGCAGATGCAATCAGAACAACCTCCTTGTCCCCCGTCGCCGAGCGGTTCATCCTCCACTGGGGCGAGATGGGCACCCGGTGGGGGATCAACCGGACCGTGGCCCAGATCCACGCGCTGCTGTACCTCTCCCCCCGGCCGATGCACGCCGAGGAGATCGCGGCCAGCCTGGCCGTCGCGCGGTCCAACGTCAGCACCAGCCTGCGGGAACTGCAGAACTGGGGCATCGTCCGCGTCGCCCACGTCATGGGCGACCGGCGCGACCATTTTGAATCCATGAAAGACGCCTGGGAGATGTTCCGCGTCATCCTCGACGAGCGGAAAAAGCGGGAAACCGACCCCACGCTCCACCTCGTCCGCTCCTGCGTCGCCGACGCCAAAAAGCCCGGCGGCGACAAGTACGAACGGGAACGGCTCCAGGACATGCTCTCGTTCCTCGAAGACATGACCAACTGGTACGAAAAAATCCGCGCCATGCCTCTGCCGCTGGTCAAAAAGTTCGTCAAACTCGGCGACAAGGTCGCCAAAATGCTGGGGCTCGGCGGGGCGTGATATTTTTCGGCGTGAATTATTCTGTTTCGACAGAAATGTCCGATATAACTGTTGTTATAGTATACACACGTTATCGCTTTTTGTGACGTTGCATGGGTCGAACGGTCCACTAACTCCACCGGAAACGACGGAACCGAAACTTGTGAAATCACTCGCCCGGCCTAGCGTCGAACCGCCGGCGGCTACAAAAAGGAGCTTGTCATGACCGTCGTCGTTATCAGCCATCTCGTGTACGTCATCGTCAGCATCGCCCTGACCGTCTGGGTCGCGCGGACTCTGCACCGAAACGGACGCGTCTTTCTCGTCGAGGCGTTTCACGGCAACGAGCAGATGGCCGACTCCGTGAACCATTTGCTGGTCGTCGGCTTTTACCTCATCAACGTGGGCTACATCGTGCTGGCGCTCAAGTACGGAGACAAGCCGACCGACGTCCAGGGTGCGGTTGAGTTCCTAAGCACGAAGATCGGCCTCGTGCTCGTCGTGCTCGGCGGGATGCACTTTTTTAACCTATTCAATTTCGACAAGATGCGGCGGAAGGCCCGGAACCGCTTAACGGTTGCAGACGGTGGAGCCCTCGTGAATGTCCCTCTGCCCGACCCGCGGCCCTGACGGGATTTCGGCTCGTTCTGAGAGTGAAGCGATGTTGACCAAGGACGGAACTATTGCCGACGCCCGTGACGCCGATACAGGCAAGCCGTTTCGGGCGATGTTCAAGGCGGATTGGGTGGAGGCGGTGTTCATCCATTACGCCGTCGCGCCCGAGGCGCTTCGGCCGTACGTACCGTTCGAACTCGACACGTTTGAGGGGTTGGCATACGTCAGCCTCGTCGCGTTCACCCAGCGACGGCTGAGGCCTACGATCGGCGGGCGATTGGCGGAGGTGCTCAGCAAGCCGCTGGCGTGTCACGAGTTTCTCAATGTGCGGACGTATGTTCGCGAAGGGGACGAGCGCGGGATCCATTTTCTCGCCGAGTGGATTCCCAACCGGCTGGCCGCGCTCATCGGCCCGCCGATGTACGGACTGCCGTATCGGGTCGGACGGCTGAACTACGCGCACGACCCGGACGCCGGTACGTTGCGCGGAGCCGTTGCGGCGCGGGGCGGGCGCGTTGAATTTGAAGGAATGATCGACGCCCCTGGCAATTTCCACCCCGCGCCGCCGGGCATGCTCGACGCGTTTCTCGTCGAGCGGTACGCCGCGTGGACTTACCGCCTCGGCGTCGCGCGACGGTTCCGCATCCGGCACGGGCCTTGGCTTCAGTGTCGCGCGCGGGTCGCAGTTTGTCGCGCGGACCTGCTCGCCGGTTTATGCGGCGGGATGTTCACCCGTGCCGTCCCGGCTCTGGCGCATTTCTCGCCCGGAGCATTCGACGTGAAAATCAGCCCGCCGCGGCGGTGCGGAGTCGGATGGGCGCGAAAGCGAAGGATCAAAGCTATTCTCCCCACTTGAACGTCACCGGAATCTCAACGTCCGGGTGCAGACTTTTGTGAACCGGGCAGTGTAAGGCGGCGCTTTCGAGACGCTTTTGGTCTTCCTCGCTCAACGCGCGCGGCATCACGATCTCGACGCCGATCTTGCCGATCCGGCGGGTCGGTTGCGACACCATTTCCTTCGTCACGCAGACGCGGGCGCCGGCCATGTCAATATTGTTGCGCTGGGCGACGATGCCCATCGTCGTGAGCATGCAGGTGCCCATCGCGGTGGCGACGAGGTCGGTCGGGCTGAAGGTTTCGCCCTTGCCCATGTTGTCCTTCGGGGCGTCGGTGGGCAGCGCGGCGCCGGAGGGGCCGTGCGTGGCGACGCAGCGGAGGAGGCCTTCGTAGACGGCGTTGATTTCAACCATGTTTTGACTCTCGCATTTACAGTGTTTTCGATTCGGGCAGAGCGACCTCGAACCCGCGCGGAGGCGGGCCCGACACGGCGGCCGTGTCGGCGCCGAGATAGCGGGCGGCCCACAGCCATATCAGGCCGCCGATGATAATGGTCGCCGAGACGACGAGGAAGCCGGTGTGAAGGCTCGTGCGGTCGGCGATGAAGCCGATGATCGCGGGAGAAATGGCGTCGCCCAGCGCGTGGATGAAAAAGATGTTGACGGCGTACGCGGTGGCGCGGACGGAGGGGTGAGTCACGTTGGCCAAGGCGGTGTTGCTGGGGCCGGTGTTGAAAAACAGGCAGAATATGGCGAGGAAAACGAAAACCCACGCGAGCGGAAACGGCACGTAGAGCATGGCGAGGAACATGGGGAACCCGAGGAGCATCCCCCCCGCCGACACGAGGAAATACGACCCGGGGAAGCGCGCGCGGAGCCGGTCGCCGAGCATTCCGCCGGCGAGGGTGGCGGTGAGGCCGGCGACGACGGTGATCAAGCCGAAAACGGGGCTGGCCACCGAGCGGGAAATGCCCCGCTCCTGGCTCAGGTAACGCGGCATGAAAAACGCCATGCCGCCGATGGCGAAGGTCATCGCGGTCATGGCGGCGCAGTTGAGAACATACGAACGAATGCGCAGAAGCGAGCAGTAATCGGCCCACGTTGCCCGGCGCGCCCGGCCGGTGACGGGTGCGGCGTCGCTCGAGCCCCGCGCGGGCTCGCGCATGAAAAAGCACCACGCGCCCAACACCACGCCCGGCGGTACCGTCAACAGAAACGCCCAGTGCCACTTGCCCGGCGCGTTAAACAAACCGCCCAGCACGAAACCCAAGGCGCTTCCCACCGGAATGGCGGCGTAGAACCACGCCAGCACCTTGCCGCGGACGTTGACCGGGTACAGGTCCGCGATCAGCGTCGGCGCGACCGGCCCGTAGGCGGCTTCGCCGATGCCGATGAGACACCGCATGACGAACAGGGCAGCGAACGTCTGCGCCAGCCCCGACCCGCCGCTCGCGAGGCTCCAGAGAATGACGCCCACGCCGACGAGCATCCACCGCGACGTCCGGTCGGCCAGCCAGCCGAACACCGGCGAGGCAATCATGTAGGTCAGAAGAAACGCTGTGACCAGCGACCCCATTTTCGCCATCGACACGTCGAACTCTTTGCTGACCGTCTCTTCGACGGCGGCAAGGATGTAGCGGTCGACGTAGTTGAAGAGGTTGATCGAGAGGAGCAGCACGAGCGCGGGACGAGCGCCGGGAAGTCGCGTCGTGCGTTCCGTCGGCGGCCCCAAAGGCGAAGTCTCAACCGGCACTGGCATGTCGGCGGAATGATGCCGGTGGCCGGCGGTGAATGCAAATCGGGGCGGCAGAAGGCAACGGACAAGAGAAGACAGAATACAGAAGACAGAATACAGTAGGCGGAGGAGCATTGGGACAGGAGGCGAAGACCAGTTTTGTCCCCTTCTGTCTACTGCATTCTGTCTACTGTCTACTTCCTGTGTCTACTTCTTGGAGACCCCCGCATGTCGAGCAAGGAAAATGTTTCCCGCCGCGAGTTCGTGAAGGCCGCCGCCGTGAGCACCGCGGTGCTTTCTGCGCCGGCGATTTTATCGTCGACCGCGTTTGCTGAAGACAAGCCCGCGGCGGCGGAGGCGCCGGTTCGGCTGGGATTCATCGGCGTCGGCAAGATGGGCGAAAGCCATCTGCAGCGGTTCGTCGGCTACAAAGACGTCGTGGTAACGGCGGTCGCCGACGTCGATACGACCCGGCGGGATTTCGCCCGTTCGTACGTGGACGAGAAATACGCCGAGTTCGTGCGGAAGGGCGTGCAGCCGTGCAAGGCGTATAAGCATTACAAGGAGTTGCTCGCCGATAAAGACGTCGACGCCGTGCTCATCGCGGTGCCGGACCACTGGCACACCGCCGTCGCCATGGACGCGTGCAAAGCCAAGAAAGACGTCTACTGCGAGAAGCCGCTCACACTCACGATCCATGAAGCCAAGGTGCTGATCGACTGTGCACGCAAGCACGAGCGTGTGTTCCAAGTCGGCAGCCAGCAACGGTCCGAAGGCCCGTTCGCCGACGCGGTCGACATGATCCGCGCCGGGCGGATTGGGAAGATCAAAGAGGTCTACCTCGGGCTCAGCGGCCCCGCGAGCAAGCCCTGCGGCCTGCTGCCCGAACAGCCTCACGCCGGCCTCGATTGGAACGAATGGCAAGGCCAAGCGCCCGAGCGTCCGTACAACCACATTCTTTGCCAGAACGGCATCCCGGAAAGCTACCCCTTCAACCCCGGCTGGCGCGACTACCGCGAGTACAGCGGCGGGTTCGTCAGCGACTGGGGCGCGCATCACTGCGACATTACCCAATGGGCCCTCGACATGGACCAGTCCGGCCCCGTCGAAGTCCGCCCGCCCAAAAAACCCGGCGACCAGTACGGCGTCGAGCTCGTCTACCGCAACTCCCCGTCCGGCGACGGCGACATCATCGCGACGCACAAAGAAATAATTTACGAATACGACGGCCCCGACAAAGACGGCAAGATCCAGCACCTGGTGAAAAAGAACGGCGTCGTGTTCGTTGGCGAAAAAGGGAAAATTTTTGCCGACCGCTCGGTGCTGATCAGCGAGCCCGACGGCATCGTCAAGGCGCCGCTGAGCGACGGCGAAAAGAAGGTGTACCGCCCCGACGGCAAAGGCAAGACCCCCCACCACCAGGACTGGCTCGACTGCATCAAGACCCGCCGGCGTCCACTGTGCGACGTCGAGGTCGGGGCGCGCAGCGTGACCGTCTGCCACCTGATCAACCTCGCCTACTGGCACGACACGAAGCTGACGTGGGACCCGCAGAAGTGGGAATTCACAGGGGAGAACGCGGAAGCAGCCAATAAGCTCCTCACCCGTGTCCGGCGGAAAGGCTACGAACTGCCGGAGGCGTGACAGGCGCCCCG
>JBKJRK010000432.1:0-3756 GCA_046593135.1 Tepidisphaeraceae bacterium
GTAGACGCGGGCCTCGTACGACGCCGCCGCCACCACCCCGCGCGGGCCGTTGCCGCCGACCAGCACCGGTTTGCCGCGCAGCCGCGGGTCGTCGAGCTGCTCGACCGATGCGAAAAACGCATCCATGTCGACGTGCAGAATGGCGCGGGGCCAGGGCATGCGTAGATTTTAGCAACGGGGATCGCGAACAGGCGGAAAGTCGGTGGATGAACGCCAAGAAGCAAGGGCCGCCAAGGTCAGGAAGGAGGGGTATGCACTCTCACCGCCCCAGCAGCACGCGCCGGCCGACGAGCAGCGAGAACAACGTGTTGGTGACGAGGTAGCGTTTCCACAGGCGGCCGGGTTCTTGCGTCAGACGGTACAGCCATTCCAGGCCACGCTTCTGCATCCAGCTCGGAGCGGTTTTTTTCTTCCCGGCTTTCCCCGATTTAAACGAAGGCGTCTCGCATATCGGACCGAATCACGTTTCAATAATCCCAAGTCATACCCTGTTCGTGACGGCGGTGGCTGGTCGGCGCGGGGACGCCGCAACGTGCAAACGCAAGAGAACCGGCGACGCTCGCGTCGCTAAACCGACTGGAATTTGATCAAATCAATTAGCCCGATCTCACACCCGGGGGCGGCTCACCCACCACCCCATCGGTCCACATGGATGTGTGCGACTGCAAGCAATAGCGAACGTCCCACGACAATTCAAGAATAAATTGAAGCGGACAATAACGGCATTTCCTGCGACTTTTCCGGCATTATTCAAAATGAGAATATAGAGAAGAAGAAGAATAGGGATTTTTGGAGTGAAGTGGGGCGAACTATAGAAGCCCGGCAATTATCTCCACTCTTTTTTGCAAAAAACTCTTGCCGCAGATGTGCCGATCTCCTGCGTTCACCGGCGCTTCCATGTCTCGCAACCATCGCCCACGCGGGCGTTACCGGGCCTCGGCCGTTATGCCCTTCCAATCATCCGTCCGGAACGGGACCGCGGGCAGGCCGACCTTGTTGTAGAGGTTTGTCGGCGGGTTGTGGGCCCAGGCGTAACGAACGGCCACGGGTTTGGCGACCTTTTCGCTGTGAACGACGACGCTTTCCCCGTCGATTGTCGCGTCGGCCCAGACCCATTTGCGGTCTTCGCCCGCAACCGCAAAACCCTTCGCGGGCCCGCCGTCTTTCGTCATCAGGCCGGACGCGTTTCGTAATTTGATCCGCACCTTGTCACCCTCAACCGCCATCGATTCGTACTCCGGCCCGGCGTGGGCCACTTCGCTCTTGCCGTAAGCATTCGCAAGCGCCACCAGAGCCAATCGTTTCCCGACATCCTCCTTGTTGCGCGGGTGAATGTCGCCGGCTTCGCCGATGTCGATCGTCACGGCCAGTCCGCTGTTCGGCATTTTCGCCGTCATGGCCTGCGCCTCGCGCAGCTCCGCCCAATCGCTTTCGCTCGGCTCCGTCGGCGGCGGGGTGAAGTTGGCGAGTTGCACGATGTAAAACGGGAACTCGCCCTTCCCGGGTTCCGCGGCGTTTGGCGGCGCCGCCCACACGTCCCGCCACGTCTTGATCATCGCGGGAAGAAGCTTGCGGTACTGGTACGCGCGCGGCGCGTTGCTTTCGCCCTGGTACCAGATGGCCCCTTTCATCGCGTACGGCGCGACGGGAGCAAGCATCGCGTTGTACAACACGCTCGCCCGAAACGGGCTGCTGCGCGCGTCAACGGGAATGGGCGGGACCGGCGTGCCGGCCGCTTCGGCCTTGTCGGCCGCCTGTTTCCAGTCTTCCAACTGCTTGGCGAAACCCTCCACCGCCTGCTTCGAGCGGTCGGCGATCGGTTTGAAATCGGCGTCGGCTTCGAGCGCGGAGAGCGGCATCCACGACTCGACGGGCGTGCCGCCCCAGGAGGTGTGGATGATGCCGACGGGAACGTTCAGCGACTTGTGCACGTCTTTGGCGAAGAAGTACGCGACGGCGGAAAATGAGCCGACCGACTCCGGCGTACACACGGCCCAGGTGCCGCCCACGTCCGGCGCGGGCTTGCTCGTGACGGCTCGGGCAACGGTGAACATCCGGACGGCGGGGTAGTTGGCCGACGCCTTTTCCTGATCCGTCGCACTGCCGTTGCGGACGGGCCATTCCATGTTGGATTGGCCTGAAGCAATCCATACTTCGCCGACCATCACGTCGGCCACTTTCACTTCGTTCTTACCCTTGGCGACCAGTTCGTGCGGCCCGCCGGCGGCCAGCGCCGGGAGCTTGGCGACCCACTTGCCCGACGCGTCGGCGGTCGCGGCGGCGGACTGGCCGGCGACGGTGACGGTGACCGCTTCGTTGGCTTCGGCCGTCCCCCAAACGGGGACCGGCGCTCCCTGCTGGAGCACCATGTGCGCCGTGAACAGGTTGGCCAGTTTTACGTCCGCCGGAGCCGGGTTTGGCGCGCCGTACGTCGCGATAGCCGCGGCCGCCAGTGATACGATCCACGTCTTGAAATGCGACATGCCTGGAATCCCTTACGCGATAAGCTCGTTGAAAGCCGCCGCGTACGCCCGGCGTGCCGGAGCGTGATTTTCACCGCCGGGCACGTCACGTCAACGGATAGACGCGATTCGCACGGCGCGGTTACAACAGCGGCCGCACCATTGAAAGGAACCCGACATGACCGGTATCCGTCTTTTCGTCTGGTTGTTGTGTGCGCTTACGGCCGCCGTTTCGCCCGCGGCGCGCGCCGAGGAAAAAGCGAAGACTCCCATTCGCGTCGGCATCATCGGCCTCGACACGTCTCACGTGATCGCGTTCACAGACCTGTTCAACGCGGACAAGTCGTTGCCGGAGATTGACGGCGTAAGAGTCGTCGCGGCGTTCCCGGGCGGGAGTAAGGACATCGCCTCCAGCCGTGACCGCGTGCCGGAATACACCAAGAAACTTCAGGACAAGGGCGTCGAAATCGTCGATTCGATTCCCGCATTGCTGGCCAAGGTTGACGTGGTGATGCTCGAAAGCGTGGACGGGCGTAAGCACCTCGAGCAGGTTAAACCCGTCTTTGCCGCCGGGAAGCTCGTGTACATCGATAAGCCGCTGGCGGGTTCGCTCGCCGAGGGCATCGAGATCGCGGATCTCGGCAAGAAACACAACGTCGCGTGGTTCAGCGCTTCGTCACTGCGGTACAGTCCGGGTATCGCCGGGATGAAAAGCAACGAGAACGTCGGCGAAATCATCGGCTGCGACGCGTGGAGCCCTTGCCCGCTCGAGCCGACCCACCCCGACCTGTTCTGGTACGGTATTCACGGCGTCGAAACGCTTTACACGATCATGGGGCCCGGCTGCGTATCCGTCACCCGGACCGCTACGCCCGAGACTGACCTCGTAACCGGCCGGTGGAAAGACGACCGCCTCGGCACCTTCCGCGGCATCCGCAAAGGCAAGCAAGATTATGGCGCGACGGCTTTCGGAACCAAGGGCATCGCCCCCTCCGGCGGCTACGGCGGGTATGAGCCGCTGGTCGTAGAGATTGCCAAGTTCTTCAAGACCGGCAATCCCCCGATTGCCCCGGAAGAAACGCTCGAAATCCTCGCCTTCATGGAAGCCGCCGACGAAAGCAAACGCCAAGGCGGCAAGCCGGTGACGCTGAAGAGCGTCATGGAGAAAGCGAAAGCCGGAGCGAAATAATCTTATTTCAGACTATCGCTAATAGGCGTAACCATGACCTGCGAGCGCCCTACTGAGCGCCTGGCGACACGGCTTCCTCGGGAGTCGGCCGGCGGTCGTTGCCGG